>JAICWG010000005.1 GCA_025934915.1 Nitrospira sp. | reverse complement strand
CTGGCATTTGATTACCGCGGCGACGTGACCCTGTCGTTACGGTCCGGTGAATCGGTCACCGGCTATCTGTTCAATCGTCAAGTAGCCGGCGACAATTCCTACCTTGAGCTGTTTCCCATTGGTCAGCAGAGTCCTCAACGCATTCCCTACCAGTCTATCGAGAGCATCGCGTTTACCGGCGAAGATACCGCGAACGGCAAGTCGTGGGAGGCGTGGGTCTCGAAGAAAGACTCCGAGCGTCGAGCAGAAGCCGAACAAATTGAGGCGGATGCGCGCACGAAGGGCTACCTCTAACAGGATGTTGAAAAAGTCCGCCCCCGTAAGCGTGAGCAAGGGACTCACCTAGCTTTACTGATTGAGTAGAAAGCCTTATGTTTACCCTCCTTTCAAGGCTTACATCCTGAGCATTCAGGACGATCACTCGAAAACGCGACCAGTGTAAAATAATGAAAAGTTCCTCTCTCTCTCTCTGGCAGGCTTCACATCCACACGAGCTTGAGGTGGGGGAACTTCCCGTACGAACGAGAAGCCTGCTATGAGCAAACAACCCCCACGACATCATCGGCATGGAAAGCGCGAGAAGGGTAAACGACGTCCACCGTTCCCCATTGTCGGCATCGGCGCGTCCGCCGGAGGGTTGGAGGCCTTCAGGCACTTGCTCAAGTCCCTCCCGCTGGACACGGGTTTGGGCTTCGTGCTCGTGCAGCATCTGGACCCGCAGCACGAAAGCGCGTTGACGCAACTGCTGACACGAACCACATCCATGCCGGTGCATGAGGTCACGAACAATCAACAGGTGGAGCCCAATCACGTCTATGTCATTCCCCCCAGCACGAATCTTTTCATCACCGACGGCCGGTTGAATCTTCGCCCCCGCGGGCAAGGTCGTACCCCGCAGCATTCCATTGATACCTTTTTTGAATCGCTGGCGCAGGACCAGCGCGAGCGAGCGATCGGCGTGATCCTGTCCGGCACGGCGAGCGACGGCACGGCCGGGCTGGAGGCCATCAAAGCCGAGGGCGGGATCACCTTCGCGCAGGATGAGTCGGCCAAGTACGATTCGATGCCGCGCAGCGCGATTGCCGCCGGCTGCGTCGATTTCGTCCTTGCTCCGGATGCCATTGCCAAAGAACTGGCCCGCATCGCGAATCATCCCTACGTCGCGGGTCAATTTCCTGGTTCCACGGTCTCGGAAGACGCCCGGGCTTCCGCGACGGCGCACGAGGACGACGCCACCCCGCTGCCGTCCGGTGGCCGAGGCGAGCCGACCGCGGGTGTCAAGGGCAAAGGCGCCGAAGTTTCGCATGGCGCGGGAGCGAACAGGTTTAAAAAGATTCTCCTGCTCCTGCGCAACCATTCCGGCGTGGACTTCTCGCTCTACAAGTCCACCACGATCCAGCGGCGCATCATCCGACGCATGGTGTTGAGCAAATACGCCTCGTTGGAGCCGTACGCCGATTCCCTCCGGGGGCACAGCAAAGAACTCGACGCCTTGTACTCCGATGTGCTGATCAGCGTCACGAGTTTTTTCCGCAATCTGGACGCGTTCGAGCTCCTGAAGCGGAAAGTCTTTCCCAAGCTCCTTCAACAACGCAGCGACGATCCGGTCCGTGTGTGGGTGCTCGGCTGCTCGACCGGTCAGGAGGCCTACTCCATGGCCATGATGTTTATGGAATCGTCGGAACAGGCCTCCCGCATGCGGAAGCTCCAAGTGTTTGCCACCGACTTGAACGAGGCGCTCTTAGAGAAAGCGCGTCATGGTCTGTACGCCAAAAGTCTCTCGCAGGATGTCTCGCCGGAACGATTACGGCGATTTTTTGTCGAGGAAGAAGGCGGCTACCGCGTGACCAAACCGCTCCGCGAGATGGTCGTGTTCGCGCGGCAGAACGTGATCAGCGACCCGCCGTTCTCGCGGATGGATCTCGTCAGTTGCCGCAATCTTTTAATTTATCTGGAGCCGAGCGTGCAACGGAAGGCCATGCCGACCTTCCATTACGCGCTGAAGCCGGAAGGCTTTTTATTTTTGGGGGCGTCGGAGTCCATCGGCAACTTCACGGAATTGTTTCAGCCGATCGATAAAAAGCACAAACTCTTTGTCAAAAAGGCTTCACCCACACCGGCGTTTCATCTCCCGATGAACAGGGAACGGGGGGCAGCGCCGCTCCACGCGTCGTCGGCGCCTCTGCCGAAGGGGAAACCGCAAGGGATGCATCAAGAGATGCATGAAGGGTTGAACCGCGAACTCAACGCTCAACGCGAGGCCGACCGTGTTACGGTGAATCAATTCTCGCCTCCCGGCGTCTTGATCAATGTCGAGATGCAGATTCTGCAATTCCGCGGGCCCACCGGCCGCTATCTTCAGCCGCCCACGGGTAAGGCGAGCTTGGATGTGCTGAAGATGGCGCGCGAAGGCTTGATGTTGCCCCTGCGCGCGGCCATCAGCAAGGCGAAGAAGGACAATGTTCCGGTGCGCAAGGAACAGGTCCGGGTGCAACAGAACGGCACGTCCCGCATAGCCAATGTGGAAGTCATTCCGCTGAAGAATCTCCGGGAGCGCTGCTTCTTGATTCTGTTCGAGGATGCGGACAAGGTCGGACGGCACTCGCCCCGAGCGGGTCGCGTCCGAAGGGCCGAAGACTCCTCCATGAGCACAAAGCAAGAATCCAGACGCAGTCACGCGCTCGAACGCGAACTGGTCGAGACGCGCGACTATCTCCAATCCATCCAGGAACAGAACGAAGCGGCCAACGAGGAACTCCAAGCCTCCAATGAGGAGGTCCAGTCCACCAATGAGGAACTGCAAAGCATCAATGAAGAATTGGAAACCTCCAAGGAAGAGTTGGAATCGGCCAATGAAGAGTTGACGACCGTCAACGAGGAGATGGCCAATCGGAATCAGGAATTGAGTCGCCTCAATGCCGATCTCACCAATCTCCAAGCCTCGACCAGACTTCCGATACTGTTGATCGGGCACGATCTCACGATCCGCCGCTTCAGCTTGCTCGCTGAAAAACTCTTTAATCTCTTGGCCGTCGATGTGGGGCGGCCCTTGAGTGGAATCAGGCACAATCTGGTCGCGGCGGAGTCAACACGCCGTTCAACGATCCCCTACCACCTCGAAGATCTGGTTCGGGACGTGATCGACAATGTGCGGGCCGAAGAACGGGAGGTGCGGGACAAGGAAGACCGCTGGTATACCCTGCGCGTGCATCCCTACTTGACTCACGACAAGAAAGTGGATGGCGCCGTGCTGGTACTGGTGGATATCACCGACCTCAAGTATACCGCGCGGGACATCGCGGCTGCGCGCAGCTATGCCGAAGCCATCATTCGTACCGCACGCGACCCGCTGGTAATCCTCCGCGCAGACTTGTGCGTGAACACGGCCAATGAGGCGTTCTTCAAAAGATTCAAGGTCACGCTGGACCAGACCGAAGGCCGGTTGCTGTACGAGTTAGGCAACCGGCAATGGGACATCCCGAAATTACGCGAGCTCCTGGAAGACATTTTGCTACGGAACACCATCTTCAATGACTTCGAGGTCTCCCATGACTTTCCCGACATCGGACGGCGCACCATGTTGCTGAACGCCCGGCGGCTGGGCCAAGACGACGGCAACCAGCCCATGATTCTTCTGGCCATCGAAGACGTGACCGAACGCAAACGCGCGGTCGAAGCGCTGGCGGCAAGCCACGCCGAACTACAGACGTATGCGGAGGAGTTGGCGCGTTTCAACCGCGCCGCCGTCGGACGTGAGTTGCAGATGATTGAATTGAAGAAGGAAATCAATGAACTCTGTCAGCGGCATGGCGAACCGGCCCGTTACCCGCTTGAATTCGAGCGAGAGGAAAAAGACACCGATGAGTAAAGCAACCGCCAGCACACATCCACACGAGCAATCCCGCACAGGCGTGAGCCATGAAGGCCAACCGCGCGACGCTCCGCGCGAGGAAGCCTTGGGCAAAAACCAGGAGAAACTCCTCAACGTCAATACCGAACTCGTCCAGCGCGTGGGGGATCTCACAAAGATGAACGCGGAGGTTCAGGATTCGCGCCGCGCCGCCCTCAATCTGATGGAAGATGCGGTCCGATCGCGGCAGACGATCGAAATGCTCAACCAGGAATTGCGCGAGAGCGAAGAAGCCCTCCGCGGAGTGAACGATAAATTGGAGCAGCGCGTCATCGAACGCACGCAGGAACTCGCGCAGTCGGAAGATCGCCTCCGCGCGTTGGCCACAGAGCTGAATCTTGCTGAACAGCGAGAGCGGAAGCGATTGGCGACCGACCTGCACGACTACCTGGCGCAACTGTTGGTCGTCGGTGTGATGACCCTGTCCCAGGCCAAGCGGATCGGTCTGCCGCCTCGCGCAGAAGACTTCGTCAAACAGACGGAAGAGACTTTGGGCAAGGCCTTGACCTATTGCCGGACATTGATGGCCGAGCTGAGTCCGCCGGTGCTCCAAGAGCAGGGGTTGCCGGCCGGTCTCATGTGGCTGGTCGACTACATGCAGCGGCATGAATTAGCGGTGACCGTCGACGTGGAGCGAGCGGGCGACATAGTCTTGCCCGAAGATCGCGCGGTGTTGTTGTTCCAATCGGTCCGCGAGTTGCTGATCAACGTCGCGAAGCATGGGACAGTGAAAAGGGCCACCGTTCGGATGATCCATGAAGAGGGCTTGCTGCGCATCGTCGTGCGCGACGAAAACGGCTTTGATCTTGCTGCTGCTGCTGCTGCTGCTGCCGCCGCTGACAATACCTCGCCGCTCTCCTCGAAGTTCGGGTTGTTCAGCATCAGGGAACGGATGAAGTCGCTTGGCGGGAGTTTCGACCTCCAATCGGCACCAGGACAGGGCACCACGGCGACGCTGACGCTCCGAAGTAGTGTTGAGTGCTGAGTTATCCGGAAGCAACTCAGCACTTCCGGGCCGCTCAGCACTCATCACTCAGTCCTCAGCACTTCAGAAGAACGCGACGGTTCGCGTTCTTCTGGTAGACGATCACACTCTTATGCGGCAAGGTTTGCGGAGCATTGTGTCGGGCTATGCCCATTTGGAGGTGGTGGGGGAGGCGGGCGATGGGGTGGAAGCCGTGGCACTCGTTGAGCGGCTCGATCCCGACGTGGTGGTGATGGACATCGATATGCCGAAGATGGGCGGCATCGAAGCCACGAGACGGATCAAGACGCACCATCCATCCACCGTCGTTATCGGTCTGTCGGTCAATCAATTGTTCGATGCGGAGGAAAAAATGAAAGCGGTCGGCGCGGCCGCTTACCTAACGAAAGAGACTGCGGCCGATGCCCTGTGTCAGGCCATCGATGAAGCCATCTCGCACGAACGGGAAACCGATGCGTATGCGGCTCGGTCATAAATACAGGCTAGGCCGAATCACGCATCAACAGCCAGTCTTCTCCTCGTCGTGTACGCAGAGGATGTGACCTCACTCAGGCCCGCCTTGTCGTTGACAAGACAGAGGCGCTGTGCTAGAAACCCTGCCCGAATGTAGTGCGCTCGTTATCCTGCGGCGTGCAGTCTTCGAAGGAGTGAGCGACGAGTCAGCAACCTAGTTCGAAACTTGGCAAACGAAGTCCAACAGGACTGTTTATCCTAGTTTGCTGTCTCGTAATGAACGTGACGTTCCCATCTGTGGCGCAAGCCACACATGAAGCGGACCATCGTTTCATGGTGGAGGGGTATGTTTGCGGGCAGGACGGGAAGGGGCTTTCGAATACGGACGTACTCGTCAAGGACACCAGGATTTCATACGGCCAGGTTGTACGGACGGATGAAGACGGCTACTACAAAGCGACGTTTCATCTGCACAACGACAATCTTGGTGACCCCCTCCTGGTAGAGGCGAAGGGGGAACAGCAAAACCTTAAAGTCGAATTCGATCCGAAAGATTTAGAAAGTGAACGGAAGATTCGGGTTAACTTTGGAATTGGATGTGAGGCAAGCGGGCCTCCTGCTTGGCTTTGGTGGGGAAGCGGGGCGGTCTTCGCAACAGCCTGCGGCATTATCGGGATGAAGCTGGTTCGTTCTCAGCGGAAACAGGAACGGGTCAAGGCGAAATCCCTGGGAAAGAAAAGATCATGATCGCCGATGACGGTCCTTGGGGCTGCAAGGTATCTCGCCGAATCGGTCGATAGGTCGGCGGGGGCCAGTGAGACAAGCTGAAAGCGCGACTGTAGTCTTGACGCTCTTGTGGGGGTACGCGATGCCTCTGCAGAAGCGTCTTTTTGTTTGTTTGCCCCTTCCCGATCGCAGTACAGCCTGGACGAAAATCTCCCAATGGAAGAGTGATGGATTGTCATGAACATGCGGATCGGTTCGATTCACGTCGTAGTGATCATGAGTCTTGGGCTATTGTCGAGTTGCGGAGAGCAAGGTGAGGGGCCGATCGTGCCACCACCGCCGGCGCCGGCTGAATATGCTGATAAACACATGCCGGCAGATTGGTGGGGGGATGCCCAAAAGCTGGAAGAGGGACGCAAGCTCTTCGTCGGTGAGACGAATCCAGACGTCAACTGCGCCAGCTGTCACGGGAAAGATGGGAAGCCGGTCAAGGCGGGCGCCACTGATTTCCGAAACCCTGAGCGGATGAAACTGTATTCAGACTCCGTGTGGTTCTGGCGTATTTCCGAAGGAGTGCTGAATACCAAGATGAAAGGCTGGAAGAGCAAGCTCTCAGAAGAAGACCGATGGAAGCTTGTGCTCTATGAGCGAAATTTTGGATTGGCTGGGAAGACCTGGAATGAAGAGAAGAAGCAATGGGGCGATGCCGGCACGAAATGACTGGAGGGAGGGTTACAGGGTTGTCGATGCGTTGCATCTTCCGGCCTGTAACTTTGTGGAATCAGGGCGTCCATTTTCTGCATGCGAATCAAGGTCGCCGACCAGGCTCAGGTTTTTTTTATATGCCGCTAAGGGATTTCCCTATTCGGTAAGGGGTGGGTAATCTGCGATACTCTGCTGGTCGATAAGGTCGTATAAGGATGGTGACTGCGACTCGGTTTGTAGGCGAAATTATCTTCGGCAAGTGTCGTGAGGTAGGAAGCAAGGTTCTTGACTAGGGTCTAAAAAGTAGGGGGCATCGAGGCATCGTGAAAAAACTGTCGGGCGGTCTCCTGGCTCTTGTTGTGTTGTGCTCGCTGTGTGTGGCTGCTGCTACCAGTGTCTACGCCCAAGAGGTTGGGGTGTCTTCGGTGGAGTTTCCGTACACGGGTAATCGGACGGCTGTGTGGGTCGTCGCTCAACTCCATATTTTATTTGCCGCGTTTATCCTCGGTGCGCCGATCTTCGTCGTCATTTCGGAATGGTTGGGCTACCGTAAGCAGGACCCTCGGTATGATCGCTTGGCTAGAGAGATCACCAAGGTGACGGTCATTCTCTTCAGTATGACGGCTGTGACGGGCGGCTTGTTTATTTTCGTCCTTCTTGCCGCCTACCCACAGTTTACGACCTCGTTCATCAATCAGTTTTATATGGTGTTTGCCGTCATGTATCCGGCGTTGTTCATCGCCGAGACGATCCTCATGTATGCCTACCTGTATACCTGGGATGTCTGGAAGGGTGAAAAGAAAGGGCGTCATATCGCCCTAGGCGTGCTCTTGAATCTTGTCTGCCTGCTCATCTTGTTTGTCATCAACGGCCCCACATCCTTCATGAATACACCGCCCAAGGCCGAGGGGGTCTCGCCGCAGGACTTTCTCGCGGCGGCAACCTTGTGGGATAAGATCGCCAACCAAAGTTGGTTCCCCTTGAGCCTCCACAGAATCGACGGGAACGTCGCATTCGGTGGGTTTATCGCCGGGATGATCGCCGCCTACATGTACATGGGGGCGAAGACGCAGGAGGAGCGAGCCTACTACGATTGGATGGGCTTCGCCGCCATCTGGATCGCGGTGGGCGGGTCGCTCTTGCAGCCGTTTACGGGACTCTTGTTGGCGTATGAAATGTGCGATTACGATTTTTCATTCTGCCCGTACATGATGGCCGATCAGCTGTCCATGTTTTTTGAAATGCAGGGGGTGATGATCGGGCTCCTGTTCTTGGCCATCAACTATTATAGTTGGCTGAGTGTCAAACGGATTGAAGGCGCGGAAAATGTTCGAATCACCATTCTGGCGCCCATTGTCTTGGTCGTGCTGCTCCCGGTCATGATGTGGGTGATGAATACCTATTGGATTCCCGATCCAATGTCGTTGGTGTTCCTCCTGCCCTTGACGTTATCGCCGTTCTTATTGGGTCGGTTCGTTCCGAAGACCGTCTCCGCACGGACCGTCATCAAGATCGGCTTTATCATCATGCTCATCAGCGATGCCGTCTGGCTCACTCCCGCTGGTTTCGTGGCCACCGGTAGCGATATGCCCGATGATATGAAACTACCGGAAGGGTGGGACTATCTGTCGTCGATGCCGGCAAAACTTTCCGCAATTTTGACGTTGGTGTTTGTGACGGTCGTCAACTTCGCTCTGTATAACCGGACCATCAAGCAAGGCACGATTCTCTGGGGGAAAATCGATTTCGCATCACAATTTGTCTTGATTTTTCTAGCCTTCACTTCCACGTGGATCATGGGGCTGATGGGAGCGGTACGTTCGTTGCTCAAAAAATATTTCCATACCTATAGTTTGGTGTCAGATCTCAGTGCCGAGTCATTTACGCCGACGCTCTCGTATTCTTCCGGATGGATTACGGCGATTACCGTATTCTTTATTGCTATCGTCAGTGTGGCTGCGCTTGTGGCTCTTCGGCCTTCCGTCGCAAGGGTGCGGGAGCCTGAGGGAAGTCCTGTTCCGATCGCGGCCAAGTAATCACAGTGTGGAACGCCTACCAGGGCGATGGGATTTCGCATGGGGAATATATTCAAAAAACTAGGGGCGGGTTTGCTGGTCGGTGGCGTACTTGTCGGCATCGCTCATTCGCAGGAGCTGCCGGGTACATTCCAATTGCTGTTTTTCATCGTCTCGTTGATCGGGGCGATGGTCTTCATGCTGCTTGACGCGCGACCACTCAGTACCATGAGCGGCGAGAAATCTCTCTTTGTCGTGATCGCATTCTGGATCCTCATGGTGACCGTGTGTGTCGCTGGGGCGTCGCTCTTGCCTCAGTTTAACCCTGCCGACGAGAAGGAGAAGATCGACAAACTTCTCAAGTCGCAACGGGCTGCTTCTCAGCAGGGGAAGGCTGAAGAACTGATCGCTCGTGCCAAGGCCCTTGATGAACAGGTCAAAGCCCTTGAAGAGCGACTCAAGGGATTGGGGAGTGGTCAGGCTACGGTTGCATCACTGACGCTTCCAGCCGGGGATAAACCTTCCTCGACAGCCGGCGCGTCCTCCGGAGGGGGCGGCGATTTCATGAAGGTGGGCGAGGAGCAGTGGCAACTGCAAGAATGTTACAACTGCCACAAGTTGAGGGGTGAGGGCGGAAAGAAACGAGGCCCCGAATTAGATAACGTCGGCTCGTTGCTGACGGTCGAGGAGATTCAACAGAAAATCTACGATCCCAAGAGCTTTATGGCTGAGGGGTATGAGAAGGAATATCAGAAGGGCATCATGCCCAACAAGTTTAAAGACCTCATGGAGCCCAAAGAAATGCAGGCTCTCGCCGCCTGGTTAGGCACCTTTAAGAACACCTCAGTGAATACCCCCAAGCCGATCAAGAAAAGCTAATGCTGCAACCGAAACTGAAATCCAAGGTCCGGTGCACCGACCTCGACATCGGTGAAGTCACGAAAGTCGTGCTCGATCCGCTTTCCCACGAGATCAGCCATATCGTGGTGTCCATGAACGGGAGCGGTGAACGACAAGTCGCCATGGGGCATGTCCAGACTGTGACGGACGACTTCGTGCAGTTGCGCGCGCCGTCAACGGACATCCTCGCCTTGCCTCCCTTCAAGCGGGAAGATTATGTCACTACGCATGAAGTGGAGATCTCGCATCTTGAGGACAACCTCCATGTGACACCGGGTGAAGTGTTGGTGCCTTTGCCCGATCTGGAAAAGAACGTCAAACGCCGCACGTTTTTCATGAATTTCACGCATGTCCTTGGGTTCTTGGTCGGCCTCCCGATCGCGTATCCCATTCTCCGTTTTCTGATGAAGCCGATGTATGCGGATTTCGACAACCACTGGTTGAACGTGGGCAATGTCGGCAAGATCAAACAGGACGACGTCGGTGTGCAGTTCAAGTACAAAAAGAAAGTCAAAGAAGTGTATATGCCGGAGAGCGAAGTCGATAAAAACGTCTGGATCCTTCGAGCGACCCCCGAGCTTCTCGAGAAAGTCTACAAAGACAAGGACATGGAGTTTCGAGATGCCAGGGGGAAAGCGCTCTGGATCAACAAGAAAACCATACCCTACGTGGCGTTCTCCGGTAAGTGCCCCCATTTAGGCTGCGCATTCAAGTGGCGGCAGCATAAGACGCTGGGACAAGTGTTTCTTTGCCCTTGCCACCTGAGCATTTACAACGCAGCCGGGCAAGTACTCGACGGCCCGGCCCCACGCGGCCTTGACGCATTACCCGTGAGGGTTTCTGCAGCGGGAGACGTGGAGATCATCGACATGGAGTTCAAGGCCGGTACAAAATCGCAAATCCGGATCATTTGAAAGCTGGCGACATGGATAGCAAGCAATCTACTCCCGTAGCAATTCCCGATCATCAGCCCAGCGCGATCGAAAAGCTCGTGGCGTTCCTTGACGAACGTGTCGGTCTCAAGGAGATGCAGGCCAAGATGCTCAACGAGCCGATTCCCGGCGGCTCTCGTTGGGCGTACGTGTTCGGGTCCATCTTGTTGTTCATCTTCGCCATGCAGGCACTAACCGGCATCTTGCTCATGTTCTATTATGTGCCGACAGCCGACCATGCATACGCCAGCACGCAATATATCATTCACGATGTCGATTATGGGTGGTTCCTTCTGGGCTATCATTTTTGGGGATCCAGCGCCATGGTCGTCTGTGTGGTGGCGCACATGTCTCAGGTGTTTCTCTGGGGGGCGTACAAGAAGCCGCGAGAATTGTTGTGGCTTGTCGGACTGGCGTTGTTCGGTGTTGTGATCACCTTCGGCTTTACAGGCTACCTCTTGCCCTGGGACCAACGCGCGTTCTGGGCGACGACAGTGGGTGTCGAAATCTTGGATAAGACCCCCATTATCGGTGATTTCATCGCCAGGTTTCTGAAAGGTGGGCCGACTCCGGGACAGATGACCTTGAGCCGATTCTTCGTTCTCCATGTGATGATTCTCCCGGCGTCGCTCATGGCCTTAGCCGGATTGCATCTGTTCCTGTTTCGCGTGGCTGCTCCCGCCGGACCCTTCACCGGTACGGTGGAAGAGATCAAAGCGAAAACCGATTATTTCTTTCCCCGTCAAATTTGGAAAGACATGGTCGGGATGACGTTTGTCTTTGTAGGGATCTGCGCCTTGGCTCTCTGGGAGCCGGTCGTCTTATTGGATGAGGCGGCGCCGGATCCAGGAGACTACCATCCCGAACCGGAATGGTATTTTCTGTTCTACTTCCAGCTGCTCAGGTTGAAACTATTCGCCGGTGAGTTCGGTCAGTTTTTGGGTGCCGTGGCGTTGCCGGTCGCCTTCATGATATTGCTCGTCGCGCTCCCGTTCATCGACAAAGATCCTGAGCGGAATATTTTCAAGCGACCGATTGCCCTCATCAGCTGGATTGCGATCATGGTGATCATCGTCTTGTTCACGGTTGCGTCGGTAATTAATCGAGAATTCCTCGACTGATCCGGCATAGGAAAGCTATGGCTGAAGAACGCGAATCGATGTCTCCAACGAAGATAGGGTTCGGTATTCTCTGGTCTGCCTGCTGGACCGGCATCCCCATTAAGGCGGTGTTTGCGGTTCTTGCCATGACGATGGGATTGGTGCATTTCGAAGGACGATTCGGTCTTGCCGTTTTAATGCTGTTTGCCAGTCCCGTCACAGTCTTTGCCGCTCCCATCATCATCGCCGTCTTTGAGACGCACTTCGGTGAAGGGATCGGGCTGCCGCTCATTTTCGTGATGTCCATCCCCGTCGACATCTGGGCGCTGGGACTAGTTGGGCGAACGTTCTTCCTTGAGCGACTACGGAAGGAACCACCCTATGATGGACTGGGTTTCGCAATCTGGTGGAGGGCGGCGCTTATTGGGACCTTCTTTCTTCCGCTTCTTTGGTGGATTGTCAGCCGTGTCACGGAGATCGCCATCAGCGCCTCCCACTCGATGGCCGAAATGGACAGCATGAGGCATCTTTTCGGCACCGGTCTTCCCATCGCGGAACGAATCGGTCTTGAACTCACGATCTGGGGTTCCATCTCGTCGGCTGTCTTGATCGTCTTGGCGGTCATCGGGATTTCCATACTGGGACAAATCATTCGACGGATGGCGGAACACTCCCGTCCGGCATCTGAAAATTATCAAGGGCTCATCACCCGCTGGGATTTAATGCGTGTGCCGGGCGACCAAGGGTTGTTGTTGACTTCATTGGCAGGGGTGGGCGTGGTCTTGTCTCTGATATTTTGGGCTATACTTCCGGCGACGACGCCCAATCCGCACGATTGCTGTAAAAGGCCTGAGGTGCACGTTGAACCGGCCTTCAAACCGGTCGAGTCATTGAACAAAAATGCGCAACGAATCGCGTCACTTGCGGCTCAAGTTGAGGCGATGGAGCAGCACAAGGCAGAAGCAAAAGGTCAGAAAGAAAAGGGCAAAGGGAAGGCCGAAGGTGGAACAGCCAAGGACTCCTCTGCCAAGACGAAACCGTAATCGTAACTTGCGAGGTGATGAGGTGAGTGCCATGCAACAAGGGGTCGGAACGATTCAACGAGCCTTCCGCGCCGTCGGAGGTCACGGCGGATGGCTCGCAGGTCTCTTGTTGACGGTTGGTTGGCTTGCACTCCCTTCGATCGGTTTCGCAGCGGAGGGAGCCGCTGCCGGCCCGACTGAGTATCGCGATATCCCCTATATCGGCAGTCGGAATCTCATCTGGGTCGTCGCGCAGCTGCACCTCCTACTTGCGGGATTCGTCTTAGGCGTCCCGATCTTCGCGTGGCTGTGCGAAGTCATCGCGTGGAGGGGAGGCGAAAGACGCTACGACAAACTCGCGAAGGAGTTTACCAAACTCTTGACCTCGGCCTATGCGACCACCGCCCTATTCGGCGGCATTCTCCTGTTTAGCTTGGTGATCTTCTACCCCAAACTCATGAATTATTTGACGGACGTCTTCTTCCCGTCCTTTTTACTCTACTGCCTCCTGTTCCTACTCGAAACCGCCACGCTCTATCTGTATTGGTACGGGTGGGATGCCATGCAGCATGGCAGGATGAAAACGTTGCATGTATTTCTGGGGTTCCTGCTGAACTTCTTCGCCTTGTTCATCATGATTGTGCCGAATGCGTGGGCCACGTTTCAGGCCAGCCCGGTCGTGATTTCCGAAGGCTCGGCTATTGAACGAGCCTGGGCTGCGACCTGGAATCCGACCTGGTGGCCGATCAACATCCATCGGTTCATCGCCAACATCGTGCTTGGTGGGTACATTTGCGGAGCGTACGCCGGAGTCCGATACTTGTCGGTCAAGAGCGCTGAGGATCGGGAGCATTATGACTGGATGGGCTATGTCGGCAATTTCATCGGCGTGTTCGGTCTGCTGGCCTTGCCGTTTGCAGGTTATTGGCTCATGCGGGAAATTTACCAATACAACCAGCAGATGGGCATCACACTGATGGGAGGATTCCTCTCCTGGCTCTTCATCATCCAAGCCATGTTGATTGGAGTTCTGTTTCTTGGTTCGAACTATTACTTCTGGCTGGGGATTACCTATCGGATCCCTGGGTCGGAGGGTAAATATCGACGTGCCATGTTGATGATGTTGGTCAGCTTGCTGCTCTGTCTCGCGGTGTGGATGACCCCGCACTCGCTCGTGGCCAGCATCGAAGAGGCACAGAAAATGGGAGGGGCCCATCACCCGTTGCTCGGCGTCCTGGGCGTCATGTCGGCCAAAATGACCGTATCGAACCTCATGATTCTCATTACCTTCATGAGCTTCGTCATGTATTGGCGGGCAGGGAAACAAGACACTGCCCGCTGGGCCAAACTGGGAAAGGCCGTCATGGGCGCCGTGTTGGTGCTGGCCAGTCTCGCCGTGATCGTGCTCGGTGTGTGGGGATACTTTGTGCCGGCGATCGTCCGCATCAACTATTTTTCTACGTCTCAGGTGCTCATCGTCATCTTCGTCATTCTGACCATCACGCCGTTGACCGCGCTGTTGCTCAAGAGTGCCAGGACGACGACGGAGATGGTCTGGGGCAGTATGCCTCCGCGCGCCGGGTATGCTCTGGTTCTCAATGCCGTCATGATCATTCTCCTCATGACATTGATGGGCTACGCGCGATCCTCGTCCCGCGTCCATTGGCATGTGTACGGCGTGATGCGTGATTCGTCGCCTTATGCCTATTCGCCGGCCCTCGGTAGCGCGTCGCTGATCATGGGATTCTGTACGTTTTTCTTCTGTATCCTTGTGGCGTTTATCTTCTGGGTCGCTACCATGGGTGATAAGTACAAAGCGGCTACGACATCAGGGAAAGGCGAACTGCCGCACGGCATTCCGGCGATGGCTGGCGGAGCGCCGGAGGAACAGCAACAGACTTGAAGAAAGTTTTGAAGGTTACAAGGTTACATTGTGAGTTTTAATTTAAAAACTCAGCACTCAGCACTCAGCACTTAACATTCGAGGGCCTATGAGTGAAGTCGTACAACTACAATTAATCGCACTGTCAATCGTCGGGATCGGGATTCTGATCCTTCTGTTCATCAAGGCCACCTTTGTTCGAGTCACGGGGTTCGTTGCCATCGTTCTCGGGTTGTTTTCGCTCACGTGCCTCGCCGTGCCGCAGTTGGCGTCGCTGCCCCCGGCTGAAGAAAAGATCGACATCGCGACCATCAAGACTCCGACCGACATCGCGGCGATCGGACAAACGGTATTCTTCAGTAAAGGCCAATGTGCCTTGTGCCATTCCATCGGCCCCAGCGAATCCGCCCGTTGTCCGGATTTAAAAGGAATCGGCGCCAAATTGAGCCGGGACTTCCTCTATGAGAGTCTGACGGATCCCCAGGCGTTCGTGTACCACGATTATCGACATGGAGGAGTGCCGAAGGAGTATCCCGCGACGATGCCGGCGATCAATAAGGATCCGATCGGGCTCTCGAAAAATGAAATCTTGGCCGTCATCGCATTTCTGCAGCAAATGAGCGGCGAGCCGATCTCCATCAGCGCATCGGAACTCGAAATACCCGGCAAGGCGCCGTCGGCTCCGGTCAGAGCAGCAGAATCTTCATTGGTCGCCGACGCACACACGCACGAGGGAGGAACGTATGGGCGCGTTAGGTAAGCCGATCATCCTCATGGTAACCATGTATCTGTTCCTGAAGTTTGTGCTGCCCAACATACCAGGCTCAGCGCCTCTTCCCTCCAGCCTGATTTTCCTCTATCTCCTCCTGACTGTGTCCGGCATCGTCATCTACGAGACATTGAGCGGAGAGTCCAAAGATGCCTTCTGGGGACCGATGCAGGGGTTCTTGACCGGAGAGAAGATCGGAGGCCTACAAGCTCTTCGATATGGGGTGCTTATTCTGTTTCCTCTTCTGGTTGGGTGGCAGACCTACGGGAGTACCGCCACAAGTGACCTTCCGCCGACGGAAGGTCGAACGATTCATCCTGCGCCGCCTGGGGAGTACACCGGGTTGTCGAATCCTGTCCCCAAGACTCCGGACAATATCATGCAAGGGAAGGGGTTCTATGCGGCGTTTTGCTCGCCCTGTCATGGAGGGAACTTTGACGGCAAGGGACCGGCCGCTCGCGGCTTCAATCCTCCTCCGGCCAATTTTGCCGATCCGACGACAATCGCGATGCTACAAGAAAGCTATCTGTTCTGGCGCATCAAGAAGGGCGGAGTCGGCCTTCCGATCGAGGGTGCGCCATGGAGGTCAGCCATGCCTCGTTGGGAAGTGGAATTACCGGATGAATGGATTTGGAAGATCATCATGGGCGAATACGACGGAGCCCATCAATCCCCACGAACATGGGAGTAAGGGAGAGGAACAGCGTGGATGGATCTAGTTGTATAGGGAGAACGAGGCCAGCATGAAACCGGCGGGTCAAATGATGAAGCAGGTTCTGCGCGGTGGGTCGGCAGTGATCGCAAGTCTGATCATCGGTGGCGCATCGCTCACGTTCGCACAAGAGAGCGTGGCGGTTCGTGCCGCGCTTGTGACCGGTGGGTTACCCCTTGACGATCCGAATGCCGCGGCTTGGAGCAGTGTATCCCCCGCGTCGTTTCCGATGTCCCCGCAAGTCCATTGGCCGAACCGCATTCAGGAAGTCACCGTCAAGGATGTGGCCGTCCGTGCGTTGTACGACGGGAAACAGGTTGTTTTTCTTCTGGAATATGCCGATCCCACTCAGGATCCGGACGATGGCGCGGCGCTCGAATTCATGGTCGGGGACAAGAAGGCGCATTTTGCCCATGGACAACCGATGCTGCAGGTCGAAGGCGGGCCGGTCAATATTTGGTTCTGGAAAAACAAGACAGGCAAAGCTGTCGATATGAGCGCGAAAGGCTTCGGCACATTGAAGCCGCAAGCGCATCAAGACGTGAACGCAAAAGGCGCCTATTCAAACGGGACCTGGAAAGTGGTCTTTTCCAGGAATCTCTCGACCGACCATCCGGAAGAAGATGTTCAAATTACACCGGGGCAATTTATCAGCATCGCCTTTGCGGTGTGGGACGGCCGAAAAGATGCCGCGGGTGAGTTGGTTGAAAAGGGGTCTCAAAAAGCCGTCTCGTCCTGGTGGTATTTCCGAGCCGATGCGCCGCCGGACTATTCCAGCTATATGTACGCGGCGGTAGCCATTGCATTGGCCTGGGGGTTTCAGTTTGTCCTGATCAGAAAACTCAAGAAAGGGCAGTGAGCATGAAGGCGGCACGGCTGGGTGTCATTGGGTTGGTGGTTGGGGTAGTGGGGGGCGCAATCGTGATCACAGGAGGGTGCGCGAGCGAGCATGAGAAGCGGGGGCACGAGCTCTATACTCACTACTGCAGTGATTGTCACGGTGAGAGCGGCAAACAAAACCAAGGGTTTAATTGGTCCGCTATGCCGGATCCGAAACCGAAAGATTTGTCGAACAAATCCGAAATGGGCACGTTCAAGGATGAGGAACTCTTCAGCACAATCTCGCGCGATATGTTGGATACCAGCGAAGAGGGCGGCGATCCGATCGGAGACGACGACTTTGCGGTTCCTACGATGCCGACGTTCAAATATACGTTGTCTGAGGATGAAATTTGGGCGATCGTCGGGTATGTGCGCACGTTGCACGGAATGAAGATGGAGTATAATGTGTTGGCGCGTAAGACCTCGCTTGAAGAAGGGTTGAAAGCAACCCAGACCAAGTTTGATCAGGCCAAGCAGGCCTATGAAGCGGCAGAGAAGAAAGCCAGTGATGAAGCGGAGCGAAAGAGTGAGCAATTGAAGAAAGATGTGGATGTGGATGAATCCGCCTATGCGGCCGAGCAAGCGGCGATGGTGCAAGCCAAGAAAGAGCTGGATTCGGCACAGGCTGCCCTGAACAACTTCTCCACCAGACCTGGTAAAGGGCTCAGCATCCCAAGGCCCGATCTGACGGTCAAGCCAGCGGAAGCTGCCAAGTTGGTCGATCGCGGGAAAAGACTCTACGAGAATAAGTATGGCTGCAACGGTTGCCACAATCTTGACGGTGAGGGTGGCAAGATCGGCCCTGCGCTGGATCGAGCGGGATTTCGGCTGAATGCGACCTGGATCTACCGCTGGCTGAAGAATCCGCAAGCTATGGATGCACACACGCGTATGCCGGCATTGGGGCTGACTGATATGGACGCAAAGGCCGTGACCATGTACGTCTCTACGTTACGTGCTGCGAAAGCAGAGCCTATTGCGGAGAAGCCGGTCGAAAAGCCTTAGACCAGCACGCCTGCGAGAAGTCCGGCAAGTATCGTGACACCGACCCATACGTGCTTCCGGAACATGGCAAATGCGTGAGTCGGTGTAATCGGCCTTCGTAGCTGGCTGATCTGAAGCAGAAAAAATACTGCCACGCCAAAAAGAGCCGCATAATAGGGCCATCTCAGTTGAGCGAACCACCCTGCTACGGTCAAGAAAGTCAACATGATGCCGAACGCTAAGCCCACTCCTTGGTGAACGGCAGGCCCGAAATACAGGGCGGCTGACTTGATCCCGATGCGTCGATCATCATCTTGATCCTGGATCGCATAGATCGTGTCATAGGCCACGGCCCAGGCGACGGTCGCCCCAAAGAGACACCACACCGGTGCATCCAATTGCCCTCGCACCGCGGCCCAAGCCATGACCGTTCCCCAGCCAAACGCGATGCCAAGCATGGCTTGCGGGATATGGAGCCATCGTTTGGCGTATGGGTAGAGGGCTGCGAGAAAGACCGCGATGGGGGCGAGCCAGGTCACGATCGGCGGAAGGAAAAACAGGAGGCTTGCCGCCACGACGAGGAGCAGGCTGAGCAGCCTCACCGCATGGCGTCGCGATAACTCACCTGAGGCCAAAGGACGAGTTTTGGTACGAGTGACTTGCCGGTCGAACGATTGATCCGCCAAATCGTTCATGATCACTCCGGCGCTCCGCATTAAAAACGATCCGCCGATGAAAATGGCTACTAGATGAGGTGGGGGAATCCCCCGGGCGGCGAGCACCAGCCCCCACATCGTGGGCAGGAGTAAGAGATAGGTACCGGTCTGATTCGGCAGCCGGATCAACCGGGCGAGCGCAGGCCAAGGAATCCCCCAGGAAGCTGAAGATGACACTGCGGGACTGGACATGACGCGACCTTAGCCCAGAGAAAACAGGCTGTCAATGCGTCTTCGCCCGGTTGTGACGCCGATGCGAATTCGGTATAACCACTCGGTACAAACACAAAGTGAGCAAGCTTCAACCCATGCTGAGCGTCCATTTCCCGCCATGCCGTCACTTCATCTCATTCTATGTGGTGCTGGCACTCGCCTTGTCAGGTGTCGGCTGTTCCTTACTCAAGCGGGGGAAGGAGCCGGTCAGTTCCCAACCGATTCCATTGACGCCGGCGATCTGGTTCTCACCCAGCGTCACCACAGCTGACGCGCCATACCTCGATGGTTGCGGCGAGACGAGATCGGTTGCTCTGGCTGACGCGCTTGTCGCCTCCGTTCTCAAGAAGTTGACGGAGGTCTTTACCGATGTCACGACTCAGCGTCAGCCTGATGAGGCCATCGCGTCCGACGGCGTGATTGAGGTCGGAATAGGACTGAGGCGGATCGAGCTTGCCGTTCCCAAGCAAACGCAAGGAACCTATCCGGCGACAGCGACGGTGGGAATTGAGATGGTCTTCTTGGCCAAAGACGGAGCGTTACTCTTCAGTAAGAAACTCGAAGGTGCCGGACGTGGTACGGTGACAGTCGAAGAACGGTCGTGTCAGATAGAAGGCTTGGAGAAGATTGTTCAGGACGCCGTTGACTCGGCTATCACCGGCTTGGCTCAACAGATCGCGCAATCGGTGCAGATCCGAGAATACGCCGCTCAAAGAGACACGAAGGTTTCAGTGGCGGCGCGTCCACACTCCTCTGGGGAGGTGCCGACAGCGGAGAGTGCCACGTCCATCCCGCCAGCGATGGAGACGGCGACACAGCAACTGTCGGCCGCTTCGACCGCGCCGGCTGCGCCGGCGCAACTGAGTTTTCGCGCCATCATCCGGGATGAAAATCGGGACCAATTCCTTCAGCCGGATGAATCCATCATGATCGAATTTGAAGTGAAGAACGAGGGAATGGGAGAAGCAAAAGACGTGACCGTCACAGCTGAAGGAAAAGCCGAGCTGACGGCTTTCTTTCCTGCGGAAGTCCAAATCGGCAACCTCAAACCGGGAGAGATCAAACGCACCTCGATCAGCCAACGGGTGACGGCGCCCCAAGAACATCTTCACGGAGAATTGACGTTGAACTTGCGGACGACCAGTCCGGTGGTGTCCGTTCATCCGCCCAAGGTATTTAGTTTTGGGGTTAAACCTAAAATCATCGACCCGGCGTTGGTTCCGGATGTCGACAACATGCCGAATTCTTTGGCGGCGTTTACTCAGCCAAAAGCCGTCATCATTTCGATCGGTGTCGGGACGTTTCGTGATGGACAGGTGCCGGAGATCAAGTATGCCCGCCATGATGCGGAAGTCATGGCCGAATATTTGCGTATCATCAGCGGGGTCCCGGGAGAGCGCATACGGATCTTGCTCGACCGACAGGCTCTCGAACGGGATTTGGAAGACACGTTTGAGCGATGGCTTGGAAAGAAGGTGGACCGAGAAACCGTTGTCTATGTGTTTTTTGCAGGACGAGCACTGGTAGAGGGCGGGACCGGCGCGATCTCGCTCGTGCCGTATGATGGGATGCCCTCTGAGGCAAGGCAGCTCTATTCCCTTGTCCGGCTCCAGGAAGTGCTCTACCGACTTCCGATCCGACGGGCTATTGTGATGTTCGACGTCTCGATGGATCCTTCTCCGGGTGCCGGCCTTGCCGACATCCCCTCGCCGGCCTGGGAATCTTCTGTGAGCGAAGCCAGGAAAGATGTGGAAATGTGGATGGTGAGCAATCGAGGTCTGCAGGAAGCCCATGCATATGACGAAGGCAAACACGGGTTGTTTACGTACCATCTTCTCAGAGGGTTGCAGGGCGTGGCGGATGTGGATCGAGACGGGACGGTCATCGCCGGCGAACTCTGTACCTATGCTCGGGGTGAGGCGGCGCGTGTGGCGCGTGAACAATTCGGGAACAAGCAAGATGCGCTCTGTGTTCCAGGAATAGGACGGGAAGGCATGGTGCGGATCTATCCGGTCGCGAGAGGCAATAACCCGAAGCCGGTTCCGATGCAAAAACCACCGAACCTTCCCGCCGACTCATCAGGACCGTCCCCCAATCCAATGCAGGTTGGGCCATAGATTAGGTGAGACGACTTGCTTCATTGACAGTGCTCGGCGATGACCGTTATCATGCCGGACAAGGCCTCGTCCAATCTTCCTTCCGTCTCACCTAAGGTGCCGGCGTAGCTCAGTTGGTAGAGCAGCGGTTTCGTAAACCGCAGGTCGCCCGTTCAATCCGGGTCGCCGGCTCCATACCACACTTCGTGTGGCCCGTGGGCTATTCATCGTAGTATCAAGCATGACTGACGTGGATAAACACCTACAGTGATTTTGACTTGCGGGGATAGCCGCTTGTGGGTTCCGCGCGCTCCTTATCGTCTTATCGAACTTGATGCGCGAGGAGAAAACCCTTCAGGAGCATCCCCGATTTCAGAAAGCCAAACCTTGCGAGGTGAAGAGAAACATGCTACCGTCCGCTTATGACACAGCTCACCCAGAAACTCGATAAAAAGCTTGCCTCCCGGCGGCCCGAGGTGGCGGCTCAAGTGGAGCAAATCGTTACCGACGTGATCGAGTTGGCCGACACCGACACCCTGGACCTGCAACCTTCTCGAACCGTCGTACAAGAAGTGCTCGATACGCTGGATGAACGCCAAGCCAGGTGATATCTGGCTGGCCGACCTCGGGTTAGCTGCCAAGACCCGCCCCGTGCTCATCGTCTCTCGTCATGATCCGAATGCGCCCCGCGCGCTCATCACATACGTTCCGCTGACCACTCAACAGCGGGGCAGCCGCTATGAGATCCCTCTCGGGAGACTTCCATTTTTGCACGAAGCGTCTGTGGCCAACGTTCAAGGTATCGGGTCTCTGATCGAACCCAGGCTTGAACGCAAACTAGGCCGGCTTTCCACTGCTGCCTGGAGAGTCTCCGCTTACGCCCCATCGGCGGGTAATATTGCTTCATTTTCGAATATTGTTCGACAACCTTTTACTGTTTTTTTATTATTGCTTTATGAATTTATGTGATCCCTCGTCTCAAAAACCTTGACTGTTTTTACTTGGCAGTCAGCGTTCCTCACATTTTGATCTTATTCTATGGGGTGGGAGGCAGGAAGAATGCGCAAACCAAACCTGTTCGTCATGTGCCTGCTTATTTTGAACCTGTCGGGGTGTTCCGTGTTAATGGTGCCAGTCGCGAGTCTAAACGGGGTGATATCAATGTCATTCAAATTGGTGTTCAACGATCCGCAGTGATCTCCGCACTCGGAGAACCTGATAACTACTCAGCCATTGAAGGTGGGGGATACGATGACCGGTACAAATTGGATCCTGATGCCCATCATTGGGCCGTCAAACTCCTCACAGGATTATTCTACCTGGCAGGTGATGTTTTTACGCTTTTACTCACAGAACTTATCTTCACCCCTCTTGAAATCGCTGCCAAAGACAGATTGGTCATCTACCATCTCACATACGGGCCTGATGGAAAACTAGCAACGATTGAGAAGATCAAGCCATGAAGCGACTAATTCCCGGCTGAGGAATCGCGATGTATGATTCTCCGGCTATTTTCCAGGGCAGCGTGTAATATCTATTGTGATGTGGTGCCGACTTGTTGCCGAAACACCATGACTTACCATGATCCATGATGCGTTGATGGGGCATAAATCTTTACCCTTCGCTGATGACTGCTCTTGCTGAGTGTCCTGAGGTCGGGTTTCGTCAGGATTCTTAGTCAGCGGATTTAGCTCAGTATTATCCTGGCCACTTTTTGCTACCACGCTGCTACCAGCACAGGACAAACTGGCCTCACACCGCCCTATGTCGAGGGAGTCCTGGTTTGTTGTTCCTTATAGGGTTACGTTGTCTGAGATAGGGTCTGCTGAAGTTCGTAAACCACAGGTCGCTGGTTCGATTCCAGTTGCCGGCTCCAAAAAAGAAAATTGAACCAGCGACCTGTGGGGGACTCGTAGGGGGTATGCCCCCTTTGTAGGAATCGGTGAGGCAGGCTTTAGGGCCGAACTGATGACTGGTTGCCCGTTCAATCCTGGTCGTCGGCTCCATCCTATTATCCAAAATTTCATGAAACTGTAGTCACCAGAAAAGACTCCCGGTACCTTTTCATCGGTTCAGATCAAACTCAAAATGGTGGGGATCCTCAGGTACCATGGGCGCGGATATTGCCGCGATGTTAGCAAAGAGTCAACACCCTAAGATCGTTGAGGTAGATGATTTTACAAGCGGAAGGAGCTATCCTCCTACTCCTTAGATACCTTTACCTGTTGTCATACGGAACACTTCTTTATTGATAGGCTCACCATCAATGTTGCTCCCATTTCTACAAAGAGGAATAACGGCAACGACAAACAAGTTACTGAGAAGCGGACCAGTGGCAATCCAGCACAAAGGAGGGGTCCAAGAATGGCAAGGTCTGTTGAATTAAAAGACGACGATTTGTTGGAGTCTGATGAAGAAGAGGTAGAAACCGCCAAACCTCCGAAGACAGATAACGAAATCGAGAATGCTTATAATAACCTCTCATTTCGCGTCATTTATCAAAGCAACAATTTTTTTCTTCCTCAGATACACGATCTGATTAAGGGCAAAGAGGTCTTAAATCTTCGGCCTGAATATCAGCGACGCTTGAGATGGCCAAACAAAAAGAAGTCCAAATTAATAGAATCGTTACTGCTAAACATTCCCATTCCTCCAATCTTTCTTTATGAAGGTGATCTCGCCCGTTATGAGGTTATGGATGGCCAGCAAAGGCTTAATGCGATTCATGAGTATCTAGAGAACGACTATCCTCTCATCGGGCTTGAAGAGCTGAGTTTCTTGAATGGCAAGAGATATAACGAATTGTCCCCGACGGTGAAGCGCGGTCTCGACAGAGCCTCGATTAGCGCAATTGTCTTATTAAAGGAGACCAAGTCCGCCCAAAGCGATCCATTTAAGGTTAGGAGATATGTCTTCGAACGTTTAAACACCGGTGGCGAGAGTCTCAATCCTCAGGAAATTCGTAATAGTATATTCCGAGGAAAGTTCAACGATTTAATAATAAAGCTCGCCAGGAATGATGTGTTTTGTAGAGTTTTTGGTATCCCTCCATATACGGAAACTGATGAGAGTGAGTACTATGAAAACCCTGAGAGGCAAGCGAATACAACGTATAGAACAATGAACGACTGCCAAATTATCCTGCGATTCTTTGCCTTGCTCGACGACGCAAATATCAAAGGAGCGATGCGCACAATTCTTGACAACTGCATGAAGCGAAATCGGGACACTTCCCCAGAACAGCTTTCCGAATTTGAAGATGTTTTTAACACCGTGATTAACGCTTGCGACAAAATCTTTGAAGGGCACCCTTTTTGCCTTCATCCAGATGAAAAAGGAAAGCAGCGCATCTCAATTGCCCTTTTTGATGCTTGCATGGTCGCTATCTACCGCAGGAAAAATAATATAGACCACTACATTGCAAACGGTCTTCAAATACAAACTAAGGTTAACCTAATGCTAACTACAAATCTCGAACTCTTAACAGGAAAGGCCAATACTGCTCAATCAATCAAGGACCGCATACGTGCTATTGGAAACATCCTTGACGCAACGGTTTGACGAGACATTCGTACTCGATGACAGATTTATTTCATAGCTTTGATGGGATTATTGCTGACTACGAAGCGGCCCTCCAAACGCTGGCTGACGTCCTGGATCATATCCAAAGGACAAACCCCGACCCCAGACTCCGCGTTGTTCTTCTTAACAACACAATAGTAGCTCTTACATCGACAATAGAAGAAATCCTTCGCGCCTTATTTCAAGAATATCTGACTATACTGGAAGCTAACTTTGCGGATTATCGATTGCTTCGAGCAGATCTTCAAAAAGCCAACCTTGGATGTGCAGCACTCGAACTTAGAGCTTTAAAGAGCGCTGATGACTTTAAAACTGCTACAGCACTTATTAGCAACTTATCCATTTGCATGAATGGTCATCTTGGATACCGTTTGCTAAAGGACAAGCTGGTCTATAATCAGAGAAATTTTCGATCTGGACAGGTTACAGAGATTTCTAAAAACCTGGGGTTATCTAATCTTTGGAATAGCGTATGCGAGTCCTCAGAAATCGAAGTTTATACCGGAGAGTCCAATCTTGATTCACGGAAGAACCGATTGATAACGAAGTGGAATGAATTATTTGATGAAAGAGACCTGGTAGTTCATCGAATATCCCAAGCTACAGGCTGGGCACCAGAACGTATTCAAGAGTCACTCGTCCTTAGCCGATTGGTGGTAAAAAATATATCTATGTGTCTCTTAAGAGATGCTCATCAGCTGATTGAGTCAAAGAATGGACCTGCTTTACCATTAGAGACACCACATACACATACGATTTCGCCCTAGATCAAGAATTCACGCCGTCAACGCGATGGCCACGGTTCGACTCGCCGACCTTGGTATGTTGGGCTAGAGAAAAGCGTAGTGAATAGCGTAGGGGAATAGGCGGGGAATCTGAGGGAAATCCGGGGAAGTACGAGGAAGCATCAAGCAAGCTAATTCGCCAGTGTTTACTAGTGGATTCCAAGGTTTTCAGGAGGTTGCGATGCCCCCGCTTTGACGGTTTCGTAAACTGCAGGTCGCCCGTTCAATCCGAGTCGCCAGCTCCAAACTCACTACTGGGTAATCGTACGGTTGTGAGACTTCCACTGCCTGACGCAAACAATATTTAGTTGCATCAAGTTTTGTCCTCAAATATGGAGGAAGCGTCAGCAGGGACCGAAGGGAAATCGATGAGTCGAGCATGTATGGTGAGGTTGCTTGTGAGGTCATGAACAATAGAGCGATGCCGAATCGCAGCTATCAACCAGCCACCCGAACCAATACTTTCCCCATCGGGCCCTGTGCCAATCGTGCAAATCCTTTCTTGACCTCTTCGAATGAAACGATGCTGTCGACCTGTGGCCGTTGTCCTATAGCGTTCAGCCGATCGACAATCTCTTTCCATGCAGTCTGAGCTGCCTGTGCCGTATAATCCCCGACCGAGACACCACCGATCCGAATGCGGCGGAATAACAAGGTCGCCGTATTGAATTCCGGGACCGTGCCTCCGCTCCTGCCGACGACGCTGATCTTGCCGCCATAACCGAGCAGGGCAATGACTTGAGGGAAGAGTTTGCCACCGACGCAGTCCACAGCCAGATCTATCTTCTTCGGACTGATCGCAGCGGATATGGCCTTCACGAGATTCTTGTCCTCTGGATCGAACACGACATCAGCTCCGAGCGTCTTCAGCTTGGTTCTCTTCTGTGCATCACGCGATAAAGCAACCACGATCAGGTTCATCGATTTTCCAAGCAACACTGACGCAACGCCGACTCCCCCTGATGCACCGGTCACGAGGAGGACTGATCTTGCCAAGGGAGGTACCGGTGGATCGTTCCACTGAGTCAAAGCCTGCCAGGCTGTTAAGAAGACCAGCGGAGCGCCGGCCATTTTTTCGAGAGACCAGTCGACGGGGATTCGGACTAGACTTTCCGCAGGGACGACGACTTTCTCGGCCAGAGTTCCAGGCGATTCCACTCCTGTCTCGCAACGCAGAATCCCAACTCTTTCACCCATGCGGATGTCTGCCACGCGCGAGCCCACGGCTTCGACATCGCCCAGGCCATCACGTCCAAGGATGTGTGGCAGAGTGGGTTTGGCCGGATAGAGTCCTTGTGCCAGGAACGCATCAGCGGGATTGAGTGCGGCATACCTCACTTTGAGCAGCACCTCTGTCGGACCTGGTTGAGGATCGGGCACCTCGCCAAGCCGCAGCTTTTCAACCCCATCATAAGACTCCATCAACCAGGCGCGCATAAGCTGTCTTTGTTTTGTTTCGCTTTATGGATGGGTAACCGTATCGGTGCGCAATTCAAGAAATGTCCCATTGGAATCAGACAACCGTATGCATGTTCACGTCTCCGGCCTTAAGAACACTCTCGTGGCGTGAGTAGTCTTGAAGATCGCGCTGGATGATTCCGCTGATGAGTGAAGGATACCGATCGCTGAGGGCTTTTTCCCCAATCGCCGCCACCACGGTATCCTGATTGCGGATCAGTCTCTTGATGTTGTGTTCGACACGTTGCTTGGCTTCTCGAAAACATTCCTCGACGAGCTCCCAAACTTCCGGATGCGCAGCGGTCCGGTCTTGCGCTTCGGCATACAGCGCGGTTGTTGCGATGGCCAACAGGTCTTCGCCGATCATCTCGATCCGGTTTTGCCGACCTTGATCGTCTCGAAGCGCTTGGCCATGGAGCAGCATGGAGTAGAAGATCGTCCGTGCGAGCCGCCGACTCGCACGTTCCACGAAGATCAATTTGGAGCGTACATTCGAATGTCGGAACTCTGGGTGAACCGGTAATCGGCCGCCTCTCCATTGATTCACGTACCAAGGAACATAAAATCTCAGAAGTCGCTGCAACTCGATGAATCGATAAACGCCTGTCGTTCGTTCGTCGAAGAGAGGTCCGACCAGCCCAAGGTGCATATCGAGCCCCTCACGCGCGACGAATGGTCGCAGGATATCAGTGGCGCCTTCTCCGATGCGGTACATCTCCGCATCGCGGACCAGCTGTTCAATGCCGAACGCAGGCTCCCCACGAACCCACTTAGAGTGAGCGGTTTCGTATCCCATCCCTCCAAAGATGACTTGGGCGTCTTTTAGGAACTGAATAGTCTTCTCGGAGCAGAAGAGCTTGGCCAGGGCTGCCTCGATCCTGACATCGTAGGTATGCTGATCTGCCATTCGCCAGGCCATGAGCGCGAGAGCCTCCATAGCAAAGAGATTCGAAGCCATGCGGCCCAGTCTCATGCGCTGTGTTTGCCTGGTACCGAGAGGCTTTTGGAAGGTGAGTCGCTGATTGGCCTGATCGAGCGTGGGTTGCCAGGCTTGCTTGGCCATACCCAGGCAGATCGCCGGGATGCTGACCGCCCGACCCACGTTGAGGATGGTCAAGGCGTATTTTAGCCCTCGGCCCACTTCACCGATAACATTCTCCTTCGGGATATGTACATCCGTAAACGTCATGTGAGCGTTCTCGATGCCTCGACAGCCTTCAAATTGACAGTGTTGTCGAATACGAACACCAGGTGTCCGCATATCAAGGATGAAGGCGGTGTGTACGTGATCGTCTGCTCCTTTGTCATTCGGAACCGGTTCCCACCTGGTTTGCCCATTCTGTTGTGTCGACTTCGCCGGTACGCGCGCGATCAGCGTCACGTAGTGGGCGATGGGACCGTTCGTGCACCACAGTTTTTCGCCGTTCACGACAAACGTCGTCCCGGTGGAATCTAAGATAGCCTCCGTCGCAATGTTTGCGGCGTCGGACCCGGTCATCGGTTCCGTAAGGGCAAAAGCCGAGATAGCTTCTCGTGCGACGATAGGCAAGTACTTGCATTTCTGCTCCTCGGTCCCGAATAGCAGAATGGGCATGGCAATGCCGATGGATTGCGGCACGGCGACTGTGAGAGCCAGCGCATTGCTCCAGCTCGCCATGAGCATGAGAGCACGACCATAATTCGTGTATGAGAATCCGAGTCCCCCATACTGTCGGGGAATTTTCATGCCGAAGGCGCCAAGCGCAAAGAGTCCTTTCAGGATGGAGTCGGGGATCTTCGCGGTCCGTTCGATTTCATCGGGATCGACCTGCGCCATGAGAAAGGTTTCCAGGCGGGGACCGAATTCTTCCCAGGCAGCCTTGTCTTCCGGTGACTCCTCCGGCATGAGAAGAAGTGAAAAGTCCGGCCTTCCTGCGAATAGTCCCACCATGAAACTCTGGCCTGCTAACCGCTCTCGGGCCTCTTCGATTCGCTCGAACCCTCTGAACAGGTTGGCCATAATCTTTCCTCATGCGGTCATCAGTTCCGCCTCGCCAACAACCGCTCCCTCTCCTCGCACGTTATTCGGCGTAGGGGCTCCACCACCTTGATCTTGAACGGCTCCGACCTGAATTTCATGTGCTCGCTTTCGTGAATCGCTCCAATTCCACCTTGAAAGCCCGTGGGCCGGAATAGTCGAAGACGTATCGGGTCATGTCGAAGAGCGGAGCCGGGTCAAGCTCCCGCAGCAACTCAGGCTTCCACGTGATTTCCAGTTGATTGATCATGGTAATGGGTGTGATGGGACCCGCTATTCCGAGCTGCACTTGACCGTAGGATCGGGAAAAAATAAGAATTTCCCGGTCAAAGCTCGCAGTGTTGAGATCCCGCGCAGCTCCCTGCTGCCTGTAGTCTTCCTCGAAACGTTGAAAGGCAGCCGCTCGTTCGAGATCTTCACGGAATGCAAAGCAGATCTTGATGCCGGCCCGATGCTGGTCGTCCATGACTTGGATGGCATCCGTAATGACCGACTCTTGCTGCATTTGCTCACGCGTCAGGACCAAAAGGCGACGGATCGTGACGCCCCGTTTGACCGCCGCTTGGTTCGCCAGGAGGTAGCTTGGATATAACGCCTCTCCCTTTTTCCAGATGTTCCATCGCTCCATGATCGCGTCGATGGACTCCTCAGTCGTCTGAACGAGTCGAACGGCCTCCGCGTTCGCTTCGGCTCCTTCATAGAGCAAGGTCTGCGTTTCAAGCTGGCGGAGTTCCTGCCCGATGGCTGCCACCTTCCGCGGGATGTATTTCGGGCTTTTAGGGACATGAAGCATGACGCCCACGGCGGTCAGCGCCAAGGTCCAGTATTCTTTGGCCTGTCTCGGGGCCTTGTCTTTTTGAGCGATCAGGAGAAGTTCGACCGGGTTCTTATTCACAAGTTTAGCGATCTTGATGCACAACTCCGGCTTCGGGATTTTGAGTCCACGGCGCATGAGATTCGCTTCCGGTTGTGCGATCCCGAGTTTTTCAGCCAAGGCGTAATCGCTGCTTAATCCATATCGGTCCTTGACCAATTCGAAGTATTCCGCAATTTCCGTCATGCTGGCCTCGTCATGGGGTGATCCTCCTGTCTAGCAGGATGCTGAAAAAGCCCGCCAGCGGCGTTCTCGCATCGCTCAGTTCTTCATGGGAAATTCCGCCAACTGTTCTCCCATCGTGGATGAGAGCTGGTCATCCCGGCTGTGCGGGTGCCAGGCCAGGATCCCCTCTTCCAGCCATTCAGCCTTGCCGGCAAGAATATCCTGCGCCAAGCGGAACACATGCGAATCGTCCTGCCATAACGATCGTCTGAGAGAGAGCAAGGGTCTGGGATTGAACTCGTCTTCGACCTGTGAGCAAAAGTGCTGTAAGAGCCCATCGGCCACCTGATGATCCCATGCGACATGCTCTTGCGAGGCGTACCATACCAACGATTCCACCGCAAAGAGTTGCATTCCGGCTTTGACCAGATGTGTCATCAAGAGTTGCTTACGCGCGAGGCCTTGACGATGACGAGCTGTGACCCACAACGACTTTTGTGCGAGTTCGCGGGACTTCTTCGTGACGAACCGCTCCCATATCGATTCAGATGAGGCGGAAGTCGGCCATCCTTCAATCCGGGGCAAGCGGTTGAAGGAACGGCCCACGACTTTGGCGAAGAACGGCAGAGCCTGTGCCATCTCGCCGATCTGGAATTCCAAGAAGGCTTTACCGTGGGATACGTACTCACCCAATCCTTCACGCCCGATCCAGAGCGTGAGGATACCGTTCGTCCCCTCCCAAATCACGTTGATCAGCGAGTCGCGAATCATGCGCTCGATCGGCGCCGGCGGGTCACCATGAAGCTGGAGCGATTCCGATGTTTCGAATCCGCGTCCGCCATAAATGCGGAACAGATCGAGCACAGATTCGAGCAGCCATTCGGTCGCGAGGATCTTGATGGCGGCCGACTCAAGCCGCACATCGCTCTTGGCATCGGCCCAAATCCCCGTGATTGTGACCAATGCCTCCAGCGCGAGAATGCGTGAAGCCATGCGCACGATTTTTGATCCGATGTCCGTGTGCTCGCCGATCGGACGGTCGTATTGGATGCGCTGCTGCGCGCGAAGTCGGGCGAGCCGGAGACATTGTTTCAGGTTTCCGAGGCACGCAGCGGGAAGGGTAAGCCGGCCTACAGTCAAACTTTCCAAGGCTCGCCGTAACCCTTCTCCCTCAGCTCCTAAACGGTCGGCCACTTGGACGAAGACGTTGTCAAACCGGACGGCGCCGTTGTAGATGCCGCGTACGCCCATATACTTGAGTCTGGTGCAGCGGCACCCCGGTGTGCGGGTGTCGACGACAAAGGCCCCGAACCGCCGTTCCGATTTGGGGCGAGTGACATCATCCGGATGATTGACGATTTGAGCAATCACCACCAGGAGCGACGCCAGGAACTCATTGTGCCGTTTGGGCGCGTTCGTCGTGTACAGTTTTTCACCGGTCAATCGATAGCCCACTAGAACACCGCTCTCGCGTACTGGGATGGCGTAGCTTCTAAGGTCCCAAATATCGCAGCCGGCACCTTTCTCTGTAAGCGCAAACCCGGAAATGTCGCCACGCGCAAGGCGTGGCAAGAATCGTTGTTGCTGCTCGTGATTCCCGATGAGCTTGACTGGTTCCGCTACTCCGATCGAGTTGTGCGCCGAAATCAGCACCGTGGTCGCGGCGTCGTGGCTCCCGAGTAGGGTCGCCGCATGGTGGTACTCCGACTGGGTCAAGTCGAGTCCTCCATAGATGGCCGGAATTTTCAGGCCGAAGGCGCCGATGTCCTTGAGCGCCTCGAGCACATCCTCACCGACTTCCCCCTCTCGGTCGATGCGCTCTGGATCAACTTTTTCGATCAGAAGGAGGCGCAGCTGTTCAAGGAATTCCTTCGCTGTGTCGCGGAGCGGCGGGATTGACTGTGCTCGAAAGAGATGGCGACGAACCACTCCCTCGAACAGGCCGGCCAGAAAGCCCGAATAGGGAGTCCGATCCCGCGAGGCTTCCGCGACGGCGAGCGAGCCGTGAAAGAGAGGATTCTTGTTCACGATCGTCATCTCATCCTACTTGGCTTGGTGCAGAGCAGTTCGAGCGGTATCGAGACCGATCGCCACGCCTGTGACCGGTCGCTGTGGAGGCGAAGAGACCCCCACGATCTGATCAAGCTGTGCCATGCGTGACCTGGCGCGATCTTCAAATCTAGTTCGTTCAAGAGCGATCCCATGACGCGCAAACTGCGTGTGAAGGTTCTTGTATGCGTTGCACGCCAATGTTACGACCGACTGATATCCGGCTCGCAGAAGATGTACTCGGTCTTGATAGCTTAGAAAACTTCGCTCAAACAGGAGTGCATCGTGGGGACCAGGTGTGACCATCATCAGTTCTTTATTCGGACAGTCCTGTCGGAACATCGTCAATGCCTGAGACATGCGAGCGTCAAGATTAATCCGGCTGGCCTGCTCACCGATAGTCAAGAATCCCTTGTCTCGAAGACGACAGTGGCGCTTCGTGAGAGCCGACTCTGCCCATGACGAACTGGGGAGTGGAATGCGACCCATCGGATTGATCATCACCATGAGGTCTACGTGTTTCGCGATGGCTAAGTCGAAGAACGCGGGTCGCCCGATCCCCGCGTCGATATAATCGCGGCCATCGATGCGCACTGGACAGAAATAGATCGGCGCGGCGGAGGAGGCAGTCACGGCCTGGGCGATGGAAATGTCCCGCCGGCCTTCCTCGCCGAAGATCACGCATTTCCCGGATTCTAAATCGATGGCCGGGATGTACAGGTCTTTTCGAAGGTCGGTAAACCGTAGCCCCAAACCCTTGGCCATGAACGTTTTCTCGAGGTATCGGGCGAAGGGCTCCAATCGGTAAATGCCGCTTGGGAGTGCATCTTGAGCCTTGTCCAGCAGGTCGATGAACGTCATCTCCTGATAGTTACGCGCATACAGTCGCACCAATGGGATCAGTTGTTTCGTTGCACGCCAGATCGTCTTTATCCCTTCGCCGATTGCAGGTCTGAAAATATCCCGATGCTCGAAGTAGTACGGACGTGTTCCGGACAAATTCGTCTCGAGGATTTCTTGGGGCGTGACCCCTTGTGCCAGTAGAGCGGCGACGGCGGATCCGGCGCTCACGCCGATATACATGTCGAAATCGTTGCTGGTAAACGAGTCACCGAGCAGATCATCCAATGCCGTCAAGGCGCCGACTTCGAAGAGATAGCCCGTGAAGCCTCCCCCCGTCAGCGCCAAGCCCAATTTGGTCGAACGTTGAACCTGCATCATGTCTCCTAGCTGTCGCTGTCTTCTTGGAGACTAGCGGTTCTTGAACCGAGGCTGCCGTTTCTCCAAAAAAGCGGCTGCTCCTTCTTTCCGATCTTCGGTATCACATAATTCACCGAACAAACGGGCTTCCAACGCCAAGCCGTCGGAAAAGTCGAGGCTTGTACCCTGGCGGATCGCTCGAAGAGATGCACGAAGCGCCACTTGGCTTTTTGAAGCCATCGTGCGCGCCAGCCCCAGCGTTTGGCGCAGGAGATCATCAGCCGCTACTACTTGGGATACCAAACCCAGACTCATGGCCTCTTGAGCTGAAACGGACTCGCCTGTCAGGATCAATTCCATGGCTTTGGATTGGCCGATCAGCCGAGGAAGACGTTGAGTGCCGCCGAATCCCGGCATGATGCCCAGGTTGATTTCCGGCTGGCCAAGTTTGGCGCCTTCTATTGCGAGGCGCATGTGACAGCACATGGCCAATTCCAATCCTCCACCCAAACAGGCGCCGTTGATCGCCGCAATGACCGGTTTTTCAAGAGCTTCAATCTTGTTCAATATCATCTGTCCCTGGCGAGCCATCGCCTCGCCCTCCACTGACGACGGGATGGAGGCCAGCACTCGGATATCGGCGCCTGCGACAAAAAACCGGCCGGTTCCGGTGAGGACAACAACCTTCACCGCATCATCCATCGCGAGCGAGTCGAATGTACCGGCCAGCTCGGTAAGCAGTTCGGGTGTGAGGGCGTTGACAGGTGGATGATTGAGCGTCACCAGCGCAACGCCTTCTTCAATCTTGCAACCGTGCATGGTTCCCGCTATGGCAGTCATGACGCGTATTCCTTCCTCGTCCTATTCGGAGACCGATCCGGCAACTATCAATACGTGAAAAACCCCCGTCCCGTCATGCGCCCCCTAAAACCGGCGTCGACCATCCGCCGCAACATCGGCGCGGGCCAAAAGCGTGGCCCCAACGTTTGGGCGAAATCCTCAAGCTCGCGCAGAACCTGATCAATGCCCAGCTGATCTGCAAAATGCAGCGGTCCTTCCTTTTCCTTGGGGTAGCCGATCCCAGCCATCATCGCCAGATCGATGTCCGCTGCGGAGGCGACTCCTTCTTGGAGCGCAATAACGGCCTCATTGGTCATGGCCAGGAGCAATCGTGAGGGGTTCCATCGAGTCGCGCCGCATTCGCCGCGCGGCCGGACTTCGTTGAGAAGTTGTTCCATCTCCTGATCGCGACCGCCTTCCTTTTCGCTGACATAGTCATAAAACCCATGACCTGATTTGACTCCTAGACGGCCGGCTTTCAACATGGCTTCAAGCAGGGGAGCCGGCGTCATGCGAGGCCCATAGCTACGGTACAAGATGCGTGCGACCTCGAACGAAATATCAAGGCCCACCGCGTCGAGAAGAGCGAGTGGACCGACCGGCATGCCGAAGGCGACCATGTCCTGATCGATTTCTTGTAGACTGGCGGCTCCTTCTTGCAAGGCACGAACGGCTTCGTTCACATAGGTCATCAATACGCGGTTAACCAGGAATCCCGCGCATTCCTTCACCACAACCGGTAATTTTCCGATGCTTTCGGTGAAGCTCACTGCATCGTCGACGGTTTGCGGGGAAGTGGCCAACCCCGGTACGCTCTCTACGAGCCGCATGACATAAGCAGGATTGAAGAAATGGAGACCGATGACCTTGTCGGGGCGTTTCGTCGCGGCTCCGATCCCAGAAATAGACAGCGCCGACGTGTTACTCGCCAAGATCGCGCTGGGTGGACAGACTTGATCCAACTCGCGGAATATCAGCTCCTTGAGTTTCATGTCTTCCGAAACCGCTTCGATCACCAGGTCGACATCCTTGAACCCTTCCAGGCCCGACGATGGGGTCACGAGCAACATCTTCTCTTCCAATTGCTGCGGACTCATCTTCCCCTTGTCCACACGCGCCTGATAGATGGCGCGTACGGTCTCGATACCCCGTTGCGCTGACGTGAGGTTCATATCGGCCAGCACGACCGGAACTCCGGCGTAGCTCACCACTTCTGCGATTTGCGCCCCCATGGTACCAGCCCCCACGACGCCGACCTTGTAGATATACATCGCTGGCTCCGCTCCATACGTTCGGTTCTCAGCCTTCAGCATCCCGCCATTGGTCGGTAACAGAGTTGCCGACGACTGATGACCGGTTGGTTACACTTGCTCCAAGATCATTGCTGCTCCTTGGCCGCCGCCTACGCACATCGTCACCGCGCCCAGCGCCGAGCTGCGACGGCGCATTTCACAGAGCATCGTGATGACGAGCCTTGTGCCGGTCATTCCGACCGGATGGCCCAATGCGATGGCGCCGCCGTTGACGTTGACGATCTCACGTTTGAGGCCCAACTGCCGTTCGACGGCCAGGTACTGAGCGGCGAATGCTTCGTTCACCTCGATCAGGTCGAGGTCCGTCAACTGGATGTCCGCTCGCTTAAGCGCCGCCGGCAGCGCCTGCACCGGCCCGATGCCCATACGCGCCGGATCGACTCCCACAAAGGCATAACTTCTGATGCGACCGAGCGCCTGTAGGCCAAGGTCTCGCGCCCGTTCGGCCGACATGACGACCGCTGCGGCTGCCCCGTCGTTCAGTGGACAACTGTTCCCCGCTGTCACGGTGCCTCCCTCTTTGAAGAGAGGCGGATAGAGAGACAGTTGCGGTTCAGTGAGAGCGACGTTCGGACCTTCGTCTTGCGCGACCACGAGCGGGGCGACCTCTCGTCCTCCAACCGATTTGGAAACCGTGACGGGGTGGATTTCCTCTTTCAGCTTGCCCTCGCGAACCGCCTTGAATGCACGGTGATGGCTCTCGACCGCAAACCGATCCTGTTCCTCCCTTGTGATCCCCAACTCCTCGGCCAAGGTCTCCGCTGTCCGTCCCATGAGCTGGCCGCAAACAGGGTCCGTCAATCCTTCCCAAATGCTGTCGATGAACTCAGCATGCCGTAGTCGCTTGCCCCATCGCATGTCCCGGGACAGAAACGGCGCACGACTCATGCTTTCGACGCCGCCTACGATCTGCACGTCCGCATCGTGACTCTGGAGATTTTGAAAGGCATTGACGAACGGTTGGAGCCCCGAGGAACAATTGCGCTGCACGGTGTACGCCGGAATCGTGAGGGGGAGTCCGGCTTGGAGAGCAATGACGCGGGCGATGTTGAATGCGTCACTCGGTTGTCCGACGCAGCCAAAGATGACCTCCTCAATCAGCCTGGGATCAAGCCCGCTCCGCGCGATGACTTCGCGGACGACCAGTTCCCCGAGTCGTTGAGGCGGGACGTCCTTCAATGCGCCACCGAAGTTACCGATCGGCGTCCGCACACCGGCCACGATCACGAGGTCTTTCATAGGGCCCTCCATCCGAACGGCTCACACCGCCTGTCCATGAAGCTGCTCTTTGGTGTCGGCCTGAGCAGCCTCGGCACGCATCACCCTGCGCAGCACCTTGCCGATGACCGTTCTCGGCAACTCCTGACGAAATTCCACGATCGACGGAATCTTGTATCGCGCCAGCAATCCGGCGCAGTGCGTGATCAATGCCTGCTCGGTGATGAGCAATCCCGGTTTCGCCACGACGTAGGCTTTGATGACTTCTCCATAGTCGTGATCCGCAACCCCAACCACGGCGGCTTCGGACACCGCCTGGTGTTGACGCAAGACTTCTTCGATCTCCCGTGGGTACACCGTTTCTCCTCGCGACTTGATGATGTCCTTCTTGCGATCGACAAAGTAGAAGTATCCGCGATCGTCCCGGCGGACGAGGTCGCCGGTATGCAGCCATCCATCGCGCAGCACGGCACGTGTTTCGTCTTCCTTGTTCCAGTATCCCAGCATTATCTGAGGCCCTCGCACGATCAATTCACCCGTTTCGCCATTCGGCACGTCTTCCAGTCCGTTGTCTGAGTCCACGACCCGCGCCTCGGTATCGGGGAAGGGAAGTCCCATCGAGCCCGACGGATGCTTCCCGTGCATCGGGTTACAGTGGGTCGTGGGACTGGCTTCAGTCAGGCCATAGCCCTCTGAAATTCTTGCTCCGGTGAGGCTTTCGAACCGCTCCTGCACATCGGCAGGAAGCGAGCTGGCCCCGCTCAGACACACCCGCAATGAGCGTAAGTCATAGCGCGTGGCATCCGGATGTTCAGTGATCATCGAATACATCATGGGCACACCCGAAAACATGGTAATGCGATGGGTATGGATCGCTTTGATGACCTCGTCTGCATGGAACCGAGGGAGAAGGACCACTGCACATCCTGTCGCAATGGCAAGGTTCTGACAGGTGGTCTGACCGTAGGAGTGGAAAAATGGGATGGCACCCAAGAAGATTTCCTGCCCTTCACGAAAATCAGGGGACCAGTATCGGCCCTGCAGTGTATTGACGACCACATTACGGTGCGTGAGCATCACGCCTTTGGCTGTTCCCGTCGTTCCACCGGTATATTGCAGTTGCGCGAGATCGGTCGGTCGTACGAGAGGCAGATCGGCGGAATAATCTGCGCCGTTTACAGAGTTGATGCGCAGGAGTTCGAGGAAATCATATACGGGTGGGGCTTTTTCGACGGAAACCCAACGTTTGTCTACCCGAGCCTTGATGGGATAGAGGAGTTTCTTGAAGAAGGGGAGATAGTCCTGAACGCCGGTGACGATGATCCGCTTGGGGAGCGTCGTCGCGTCCCTCACTGCTCGAATGCGAGGGTAGAGTAGGTCAAGGACGACCATCGTCTCCGCCTCTGCATCGGTCAGTTGCGCCCGAATTTCTCGTTCAACGTAGAGCGGATTGGTCGGCACGACGACGGCGCCGGCTTTCAGAATTCCGTAATAGGCGATAACCGTCTGCGGAATATTGGGAAGCATGATGGCGACCCGATCGCCTTGACTGACACCGAGCCGTCGCAATCCAAGCGCAAAACGAGTCGCAAGGTCGTCCAATTCTCTATAGGAGATGCATGTGCCATAAAACAGAAGTGCAGGGGAGTTCGCGAAACGGTCCGATGAGTGTCGCAGAAGATCCGGAACGGTCCATTCCGGATAATTGACGCTTGAGGGTACCTCGGAATCATATTGGCTGATCCAAGTCTGTCGCATAAGACCCTCCCTCACTATCACGCACATGCACGCCCGCTATATCGCTCACGGCGCTAACTCGCATGCCGCTGAGCTAAGCCAGTCCACGTGTTATCAGAGATCGTCTTCCGTTGCTCCAAACCTGCCCAGAACCCTTCCAAATAGCCGAGTACCGCATCGACGCCGGAACGAAAATCATCTTCATCCTGTTTGGACATCCCGGTCTCATCCGTTCCTTGCATCGCCACGACCGCGTGTTCCATTGCCTCCTCGTGAGTAACCTCAAATTGCCGGTGAAATGTGAAATAGGCGAGGTCCATTTGAGGGTAACGGAGTTTCAGGTGGGTAAGACCAGGAATCAAATGATCCCACATCGTGATGGCCATGTTCTCGAGCCCAAAAGATGCTCCCAGCGCCTTGGCGTGATTTCCGTCGGTATAGAGTCGTTCCATCCCCTCTATATAGGTGTGGGTCGACGGAAGCATCGGTCGAGTCATGGCTTCGTGTATGTCGATATCAACGGATCGCAAAAAGCTTCGATAGAGGAGTTCATGCCGATGACGGGTTTGTCCATCGCCCAATTCGGAGTATAGGACCTTGGTCAGTTCATCGGCCACCCGCTCGTCTTCAGTATGTACCAGCTGGGACATCAGGATTTTGGGAAAAAATCGCGAAAAGTTGTAGAACTCGAATGCAAATTCCTTGAGGTCCAAGTCAGTGAGATCTCCTGCTCGGAAGCGATCCAGGTATGAGTTATTGATGGCACTATGCTTGAGCACCAGCCGTCTCATTTCTTGATGAAATGTCATGGGCACCTCCGAATAGATTGCAAGTACATAATATAGTTTTTATATTATTATGGCAATAGGCGAACGATCGTAATGGTCAATAAAGATATAATGACACTGATCTATCGATGAAAATTTAACTGCCGGATGTCTTGTATTCAACTGTGAATAATAGTAAAACAACATCATGTAATAATGCATGAGAATTGATGTAAAGGTTTTTCGTGACAGGATGCGGAGGCTTCATGAAACAGACAATCGGTTTTGATCACGTCACCCTCTGTGTTGACAATCTTGAAGCTGCTGAATTCCTGTTCGCCAAGATCTTGGGTTTTGAAGTGATCTGGTCAGCCAGAGATGTCGGAAGTAACACCTCATCGATGAATACTGTCGTCGTGCAGCGTGGAGCCGCCAAGATCGCCCTCATGCAGGGTCGTAACAAGACGGGAAAGTCTCAAATCAACGAATTTATAGAAAAGTATGGACAAGGCGTGCAGCACGTTGCTTTCGAAGTCGAAGATATCGATGCGGTGTGTCGCGAGTGGGAGGCGCATGGCGTGAAGTTTAGTGGGTCAGTCAAAGAGGGGCGGGATGGGTTTGGACCGCTGAAACAACGCTTCACCTATCCTCTTTTCCCGAACAGTGGACTGTTCATCGAGCTGACCCAACGACAGCATGGTGAAGAAACCGCGAAAACGTTTGTCCGAAGCACGGTGGAGTCGCTGTACAAGGATATCGAACGCGATCAAACTGCCGGGGTTGAGAAGACAATTATTGATTACGGCTCATCATCGATGTCCGTGCAAAAGCAAAAGAAACCGCTGAAAAAGGCATCCTAACCGGGCAATCTCCTTTTTGTCGGGAGCCGGCCATGTATCTCACGCGGAGAGGAAAAGTTCCCAACCAGGCCCATGTCGGCATTCCCGAAGGGCTTCATGAAGAGGAGCATGGACGAAACGGATTTGCTGGAGCGGTTTCTCATCTCTACCGGACACATCCCCCCACAGCGTGGATCACGATCGAAGGGAAGCTGAGGCCGCGGGCCTTTGCCTGCACAGAGATTCCCGAGACTGTATTATCCAGTACCACGCAATCACTGTTGATGATGCAAAGCCAGGATGTCAGTCTCCACATTTCCTACCGACGAGAGACGATGCCCTATTTCGTGCGCAATGCCGATGGAGATGAAGTCCATTTCGTGCATCAGGGTAGAGGGAGGGTTGAGACTGATTATGGCGTTCTGTCCTATGAACCAGGCGATTACGTGGTGATCCCCAAAGGGACGACCTATCGAATGCACGTCGATACAGGACCATCTGTTTCGCTGATAGTCGAGACGCCCATTCCTATGACGATGCCTGATCGAGGCCCTCTTGGGCAACATGCGCTGTTCGATAAAGGCGTGCTACTCGCTCCAGAATTGGACGCGGTGGAGCCGGTCGAAACAGATGATCAAGCATGGGAGGTCCGCATCAAACGTCAAGGTGAGTGGACAGCGGTAGCCTATCCCTTCTATCCCATGGATGTCGTCGGCTGGAAAGGAGATCTCTGGGTTGCCAAACTCAACGTGCGGGATTTCCGTCCCGTCGTCAGTCCCCGCTACCATCTGCCGCCGAGCGTCCATCAGACGTTCCAAGCCGGAGGATGCCTCATTTCCACTTTTTCGCCGAGGCCGCTGGAAAGTGATCCGGAGGCGTTGCGCGTGCCCTTTTACCATCGAAATGCCGACTACGATGAAGTGCTGTTCTATCATGATGGAGAATTCTTCAGTCGGGCGGGGATTCACGCGGGGATGCTCACATTACACCCGCAGGGAATTCATCATGGCCCACAACCACAGGCGGTCCAAGCGGCCAAAACGAAGATGCACACCAGCGAAGTGGCGGTGATGATCGAATCCAAGGCTCCCTTCACGGTTCAACCGGAGATGGATTCGGTGGAGATCAAGGACTACGCATTGAGTTGGAGTCGTCGATGAAGCTCGTCAGTTTTCGAGTCAGAACCTCCATCGGTACATTCACCAGGGTGGGAGCGACACACGGGCAACAAATCGTGGACTTGAACATGGCTTATGCCCGTTGGCTGGCGGATCAACAGGAAGCACAACCACGCCGACTAGCCGACGCCCAGGTTCCGCCGACCATGTTGGAGTTTCTCGAAGGAGGGTCTTCCACGCTAGCGGCAGCGCGTCGAGCGAAAGATTATGTGACTGCGCTTCCCACCTCAATCAAAGGGCCGTCCAGCGAGACGATCGTATATGCGGCCCCTGTTGTTCAATTCGCTGCTCCTCTTCCCAATCCATCCTCGCTTCGCGATTTCATCGCGTTTGAAGACCACATTGCGGCAACGTCGAAGAAGCGGGGACAGCCGATCCCGCCGGAATGGTATAAGGCTCCGGTGTACTACAAGGGGAACCATCGCACGATCATCGGGCCGGACGAGACTCTGTTGTGGCCGTTGGAGACGACGAAGTTGGACTACGAGTTGGAGCTGGCCTGTGTCATTGGGCGAAAGGGCCGGGACATCTCCGAACGGTTGGCAGAAGACTACATTGCCGGTTATACGATCATGAACGACTTCAGCGCGCGTGATATTCAATTCCAAGAAATGGCCTGTCGATTGGGTCCGGCAAAGGGCAAGGACTTCGCGACGGCGCTGGGCCCCTGTCTCGTAACCCGCGATGAGATTGCCGACCTCGGTTCCTTGACGATGATTGCAAGGGTCAACGGAGAAGAATGGTCGCGAGGACGATTCGGGACGATCCACTGGTCTTTTGCTCAGATGATCGCGCACGTGTCGCGAAGCGAAACGATCTATCCGGGAGATGTCTTCGGTTCGGGAACAGTGGGAGGGGGCTGTGGCCTGGAACTGGATCGCTACTTGAAGCCGAACGACGTGGTGGAGTTGGACATTCAGCCGATCGGGGTTCTAAGGACTCGGGTTGTGAGTGCAACACAAGGGGATGAAGATGCCGGTCAGCACGGCTGAGCTGGTTCTTGCAGAAATGGTGGATCAACATCGTCTGCTCTACGGAGGGCCGGCGATCGATGCAAAGTTGAACCCCCTTATTCGCGTTGGTTCGTCCACCAATCTGAGACAGAAGGACATCCTGAACATTCTGCGTACTTCCCGTGCGGTCTTCTTCGATACTCATGTGGAGGTTGTGTCAGGTCACCATACGGCGACCTATCTGCGTTTCGAATCCATCGCTCGTCGTCCTGAATTGATCCGACAGTTGGCCGGCGATATGGCGGACTGGATCAGGCGGACGTTTCAACATCCCCCAATAACCGGCCTTGTAGCGACCGGTTCAGCAGCCGAGTTGCTCGCACAAGGAATTGCGGATGTCCTTCATGACACGACGGGGTTGCGCGTCGCGCTGACACCATACAGTTGTGAGACAGGACGGATCGGGACGGACATCAATGTTGGTGCGATCAAAGCCGGTGAACATTTTGTGGCGCTCAACGATGTCACGACGCGCGGCAATTGCGTCGGCAAACTCGGCAAGGTCATCACCGACCATGGAGGTCTGTTGGCAGGGATGATGGTCTTTGCCCGCCGTGACAGCGGTCAGTTTCCATTGATGAACGAATTAATCGCACGACATCCCTTCTACTACACGACGGACCTCGATATGCCACAATGGGAGCCGGCGCACTGTCCACTATGCAGTGCAAAACAACTCTTATTGTCATGGAAGGATATGCCGGCTTTGTAAGGCAACGACGTGGAGGCTGTCATGGACGTTGCAGTCACCGCCAAGGAGATCAAGCGAGACGACCTGCTCCAGATGTACCATTACCTTCGGCTCACCAGAGCGCTGGAGGACCGCATTACGGCTCTCTACCGACAGGGACGTATTGTCGGTGGAGTCTATACTAGTCACGGAATGGAGGCGATCGCCGTCGGTTATGCCTCCGCCCTTGAGCGCGACGATATCATCGCTCCCTATCATCGAGACATGGGCGCCTTTCTCATTCGTGGGTTCACGCCCGGCGAGGTTCTCGCACAGTATCTTGGGAAAAGGGCCGGCCCGAGCAAAGGGAAAGACGGCAACGTTCATATGGGAGACCTCAGGCGAGGAGTCTTCGGATTTGTCAGCCATCTGGCAGATAATCTTCCGGTAGCAGCCGGTGCGGCCTTGGCGTTCAAGATCAGAGGAGAATTCCGCGTCGTCTTCACGGGTACGGGCGACGGAGGAACCAGCCGAGGCGATTTTCACGAAGCGATGAACTTGGCGGCGGTGCGGAAGCTTCCTGTCGTCTTCTACTGCAACAACAATCAATACGCCTACTCGACGCCGATTCGTCTACAGATGGCGGTCCCGAACGTCGTGGATCGCGCAAAAGCCTATGGCATGCCCGGTGAAATAGTGGACGGCAATGATGTGGCCGCCGTCTATCTGGCGGCAAAACATGCGATTGCAAGAGCCCGAGCAGGGGAAGGGCCGACCTTTCTTGAATTCAAAACCATGCGGATGCATGGCCATTCGGAGCATGACCCGGCCAAATATGTCCCGCCAGAACTACTGGAAGAGTGGAAGAAAGAAGATCCGATCCTGAAAGCTGAGCAGTTGCTCAAACAGCTTAGTTATGGTGACGACTCGTATTTCCAGGAAGTCGTCGAACGAGTAAAAAAAGAAGTCGAGGCCGGTGTGGAATTTGCGGAGCAGGCCCCTCTACCGGAAGGACCTGAGGTGTTGGAAGGCGTGTTCGCAGACAAAGCCGACAGTTATTAGCTGTCAGCTATCGACACAGAAGGAGCCTTCTATCATGATGACCATGACTGAAGCTACGGAGGAAGTCAGTTACGTGGATGCAATTTCGCAAGCCTTGGACGAGGAAATGGCCAGGGATGAGCGGGTGTTCTTGATGGGCGAAGATATCGGGACGTACGGTGGGGCCTTCAAGATTACCGAAGGGTTTCTCCAAAAGTATGGTGAGTGGCGGGTGTTGGATACGCCGCTTGCCGAGTCCGGAATTGTCGGCGCCGCGATCGGTGCAGCCATGATGGGACTGCGTCCAGTCGTAGAGATGCAGTTCGCGGACTTTATTTCCTGCGCCTTCGACCAGATCACTGAAGTCGCAGCCAAGAATCATTACAGGTGGGGAGCTGCTGTGCCCATGGTTATCCGCGCGCCGTTCGGCGGCGGCGTGCATGGCGGGCCGTTCCATTCTGAATGTCCGGAAGGTTGGTTCTTCCACTCTCCGGGGCTCAAGTTGGTCGCCCCGTCTACGCCGTATGATGCCAAAGGGCTCCTCAAGGCGGCGATTCGCGACCCCAACCCGGTGATCTACTTTGAGCACAAATTCCTCTACCGACGTATCAAATCTGCATTGCCTCAAGAAGACTTCGTGGTGCCACTCGGAAAGGCCGATATAAAGCGGGTCGGCAACGACATTTCGGTCATCACCTACGGCGCAATGGTGCATCTGGCGCTCGAATCTGCGCAGACATTAGCCGACGAGGGGATCGATCTGGAAGTGATCGACCTACGCACGTTGATCCCGATTGACAAGGAAGCCATTTATTCGTCCGTGCGCAAAACCAGCAAAGCCATTCTTCTGCATGAGGACAACAAAACCGGTGGTATCGGGGCTGAAATCGCCGCGCGGTTGGCGGAAGACTGTTTTGACTGTTTGGACGGGCCGATTGTGCGTATCGCGCCGCCGGACACGCCGGTGCCGTTCAGCACGCCGCTGGAAGAGTTTTTCCTCCCGAAGACGAGCGACATTGTCTCGGCAGCGCGGAAGTTGGCGGCGTATTAAAAAGGACTGAGGACTGAGTTATGAGGGCTGAGGACCAAAGAACCTCATATTCGCAAGATGCCCAATTCAGTCCTCAGCATTCATTACCCAGTACGTGAGTATGGCTACCGACATCATCATGCCTCAGCTTGGAGAGAGCATCGCCGAAGGGACGGTCGTGAAGTGGCTCATCCCTGTTGGAGGGATGATTCAAAAGGACGAGTCGCTCTTGGAAGTCGAAACCGAAAAGGTGACATTGGAAATTCCCTCGCCTGCCACGGGCTTGTTGAACGAAATCATCGTTCATGAGGGGAAGACGGTTCCTGTCGGCACCTTGCTGGCGCGTATCGACAGTGCGCCGCCTTGGGAAGTCGTCAACCGAGTCGGCGGAGTGGTTGTCCGTCCTATGGCATCGACTCCGGCTGGAGATCAACATCACTCTCCGGCCGTCCGGCAGCTGGCAAGGGAGCATGGAATCGAGCTTTCGCAGGTGAAGGGGACCGGGGTCGGCGGCCGGGTCACCAAGAAGGATGTCCTCGACTTTATCGCTCAGAGCGGTTCTCAGGTCGACGTCGCCGCTATAGCGAGTGAACCTTCCATGGGCGAAGAACTTCTCCCCTTCACACAGATGCGCAAGACCATCGCCGATCGGATGGTCAGGAGCAAGCAGACATCCGCGCATGTCACCACCTTTTTTGAGGCGGACTTTTCGAGCATCACCAAATTCCGAGAGACCCTTCGACAGGACTCAGGACAGAGCCGCCGCTTGACCTATTTGCCGTTTGTCGTCCGCGCCGCAACCAGAGCCATTCGAGATGTCTCGATCGTGAACTCGTCATGGGGCGAGCAAGGCATCGTGGTCAAGAAAGATATCCATATGGGAATCGCCACGGCGCTCGAAGACGGACTCTTGGTGCCGGTGGTGCGATATGCCGATCGAAAAGGATTGGCCCAGCTGGCCAAAGAAATTGCGGATCTTGCGGAACGAGCCAGGTCCAAGAAGTTGATCCCCGAAGAGATTCAAGATGGAACGTTCACGATCACGAATCATGGCGGATTCGGCAGCTTGCTCAGCACCCCGATCATCCATCAACCGCAAATCGCCATTCTGGGTATCGGCGCAATTCAGAAACGAGCCGTCGTCATCGACGATGCGATCGCCATTCGACCGATGGGGTATCTTAGCTTGTCGTTCGACCACCGGGTCATTGATGGGGCGACGGCGGATCAATTCATGGCTAAGGTGAAACACTATCTCGAACACAGTCATTGGGAGCAGATCCTGTGAACCGGACGACACGCGCAGTCATCGTCAGCGCCGTACGGACACCGATGGGCAGTTTCAACGGCATGTTCAGCCAGGTGCCGGCGACAAAATTAGGCAGTCTTGCCATTGCCGAAGCGTTGAAGCGGATTCAGGTGCCGCCGGATCGTGTAGACCAGGTCTATATGGGTTGCGTCCTCAGCGCCGGTCTGGGACAGGCGCCTGCCAGACAGGCATCGATCGGAGCCGGAATTCCCCATTCAATCGGAGCCACGACGGTGAACAAAGTCTGCGGGTCCAGCCTACAGACGGCGATTATGGCATACCAAGCCATTGTGCTTGGAGAGGCGAGCATTGTCGTAGCTGGTGGAATGGAAAACATGACCCGTGCGCCATATTTGTTGGAGAAAGCGCGACAGGGCTATCGGCTGGGACATGCCGAATTGGTCGACAGCCTCGTCAAAGACGGGCTGTGGGATGTCTACAATAAGTTCCACATGGGAAACGGCGGTGAACTCTGTGCGGCCAAGTATCGGTTGACGAGAGCAGAACTGGATGATTTCGCCCTCGAAAGCTACCGGCGGGCGCGTGAGGCGATCGCGACCGGAATCTTTACACAGGAAATTGCGCCGGTCGAAGTGTCGCAACGCAAAGGTCCAGCGGTGGCGGTCATGGAAGACGAAGAGCCGAATCGAGTCGATCTGAGCAGAATGCGTGAGCTCAAGCCGGTATTCCAGGACGACGGCGTTCTGACGGTGGGTAATTCCCCCTCCTGTAATGATGGGGCGGCTGCGTTGGTGGTCATGGCGGAAGAGGAGGCGGCACGCCTCGGGCTTATCCCGATGGCGTGCATCGTCGGCTACGCCGGAGCGGCGCTGGCGCCGGAGTGGTTTACGATCGCGCCGATCGAGGCCATCAAACGGGTGCTCAAGAAAACGGGCTTCACGGTCGGTGACATCGATTTGTTCGAAATCAACGAAGCCTTTTCAGCCGTCTCTCTGGCGATCAACCGTGAGTTGGGACTCGACGAAAAGAAGGTCAATGTGAACGGCGGAGCGGTTGCGCTCGGTCATCCCATCGGGGCAACCGGCGGGCGCATCCTTACGACGCTGCTCCACGCCATGGCCGCACGCGGAGCGAGGCGTGGACTGGCCAGCCTCTGTATCGGCGGAGGAGAAGCGTTGGCAATGATCGTCGAACGATAGAAAGTCGTCGATCGACACTCGTCAGGCCTCACGCTCCGTCACGATGGATGGGTGATGTTGACGAAGGATGGAGGTTCGACGCCATGAAGCTTGAGGACATCAAAAAAATAGGGATTGTGGGAGCCGGCCAGATGGGCCGCGGCATCAGCCAGGTCTGTGCAACCGTCGGCTATGAAGTTCTCCTTGTCGATGTCGCCGAACCACCGTTAACAGCAGCCATTTCCAAGATCCGCGTGGGACTGCAACGCGCAGTTGAACGAGGCAGTCTTACCGATCATCAGGCCGGAGAGGTATTGGCGCTCGTCCGTCCACTGGGGCAGCTTGATCGCTTGCGAGATGTGCAACTGGTCATCGAAGCAGTTCCGGAAGATCTCACGGTGAAGCAGGAACTCTTCGCCCAATTGAATCGAATCTGCGCACCACAGGTGGTGCTCGCGAGCAACACCTCATCCATTTCAATCACGAAGTTGGGAGCCGCCTCCGGCAGGCCAGACCGCATCGTCGGCCTGCATTTCATGAATCCTGCGCCCGTGATGCGCCTCGTGGAGGTGGTTCGTGGGTTGGAAACATCCGAACGAACGACGCAACTCGCGCTCGATTTGGCAAAGCGCTTGGGGAAAACACCGGTTGTGGCTAACGATGTGCCGGGATTCATTGTGAACCGCGTGCTGATTCCCATGATCAATGAAGCGATTTTCGCATTGGAAGAAAGAGTCGCGTCGGCGGAAGACATCGATATAGCGATGACCGCGGGCGCCAATCATCCCGTGGGACCACTGGCACTTGCCGACCGCATCGGTTTGGATACAGTGCTGGCCATCTGCGATGTTTTGCATCAAGACTTGGGTGATCCCAAATTTCGCGCGTGCCCCTTACTCCGTCGATATGTTGAAGCAGGGTGGTTGGGACGGAAGTGCGGCCGCGGATTCTATGTCTACGAAGGGAAGACCGAACGGCAGGAAGCGATAAACGGTAAGTTTTGATCTTGGTCCCTGTTTCTCAGCACGGTCTGGAGCAGATCGATGCAAGAACGTAAACCGAGATTCACCTCTCTCTCAGGATTCGATACCAACCTGGTGTATACCCACGACGATTTAAAGGACTGGTCGCCGGACGAGGAGCTTGGAGCACCAGGCCAGTTCCCGTACACGCGAGGGGTCTATCCGACTATGTATCGTGGCCGGCTCTGGACCATGCGACAGTTCGCCGGCTTCGGATCGGCGGAGGACACCAACCGTCGGTTCAAATATCTTCTCCAACATGGGCAAAACGGCTTAAGCGTCGCGTTTGACATGCCCACGCTGATGGGGATTGATGCAGACAGCCTGCTCGCACACGGTGAGATCGGTCGCTGCGGTGTCGCGATCTCGTCGCTCGACGATATGGAGCGACTGTTCGAGGACATTCCACTTGATCAGGTCACCACGTCGATGACGATCAACGGTCCGGCAGCCGTGATCTTTGCGATGTATCTCGCGGTCGCGGAGAAGCGCGGCATCCGTCTTGAGCGACTGAACGGCACATTGCAGAACGATATTCTGAAGGAATACATTGCGCAGAAAGAGTGGCTCTTTCCGCCGGAACCCTCGCTCCGTTTGATCACCGATACCATCGCGTATTGTTCCGAGCATGTCCCCAAATGGCATCCGGTCAGTATCAGCGGGTATCACATTCGGGAAGCCGGCTCGACCGCGATCCAGGAACTGGCCTTTACTCTGTACAACGGTCTGACCTATGTGGAAGCGGCGGTCAAAGCCGGTCTTCCCGTGGACCGATTCGCTCCGCAGCTCTCGTTCTTTTTCAACGCGCACAATGACTTTTTTGAGGAGATCGCCAAGTTCCGCGCGGCCCGTCGGCTATGGGCCCGCGAAATGACACGTCGATACCGGCCCGGCGATCCGCGTTCGGTGCAGCTCCGCTGTCACGCGCAGACCGCCGGCTGTTCCCTCACGGCACAACAGCCCATGAACAATGTAGTCCGTACGACGATCCAGGCTCTGGCCGCCGTCTTGGGCGGCGCGCAGTCCCTCCATACCAATTCGATGGACGAAACGCTCGCGCTTCCGACCGAAGATGCGGTGAAACTGGCGCTGCGCACGCAACAGATTATTGCGCAGGAGAGCGAAGTCACCAATAGCGTCGATCCTCTCGGCGGTTCTTATTATGTCGAAACCCTCACGAATCGCCTGGAGGAAGCGGCGCAGGATTACTTTCATCGATTGGATGACATGGGCGGCATGATCCGAGCGATCGAACGGGGATTTCCACAGCGCGAAATCCTTGACGCCTCGCAACGGTATCTGCGCGAGTCGGAACGAAAAGAGCGGATTATCGTGGGTGTCAACGAGTATGTGGAACCGGTGGAACGTCCGATCCCGATCTTCAAGATCGGACAGGATGTCGAACAGGAACAGGTGGCGCGTCTTTCGGATCTACGCAAATGTCGCGATTCCTTCAAGATGGCCGGCACCGTCGAGGCGTTGCAGGAAGCGGCTTCGTGTGGCGAGAACGTGATGCCGTATCTCATCGACGCGGTGAAAGCCAAGGCGACATTAGGTGAAATATGCATGGCCTTGAAAGAAGTGTTGGGAACGTATCGGGAGCCGGTGGTGTTGTGATGGCAGCGGACAACCAGGATGCCTCCTGTGCTCGCGCGACGCGCACCCAAGGTCGATCAGATTGTGATCATAACGGGCGGTGCTCGTCGCATGCGCGCAGTGGGAGGCATTCTGGTCGTCCACTGCCGAATGGAGGATGGGAAGGATAGGCGCATCCATTTGCTACTGAATCAGATTCGGCGCTATGGCGAAAGCCTCCGTGCCCCGAACCTTCCAGCCGAGGCCAGGAGGTATGGAGAGAGGATTATGAAGCTCGGTGCGTTTGACATTTATCCCGTGAGCGACGGTCGGTTCCGGCTGGATGGGGGAGCCATGTTTGGGGTTGTGCCGAAGGCCCTGTGGGGAAAATGTTGTCCTGCCGATGAGTTGAATCGGATCTCCCTTAGCCTCACTGCTTTACTGATTAGAGCGAACGGAAGAAATATCCTGGTGGACACCGGACTGGGAACAAAGGAAGACGAGAAGTTTCGGAACATGTTCGCCGTCGAGCGAACGCCGACGATACTGGAATCTCTCAAGCGGCTAGGTCTGGGGCCGGATGATATCCATCTGGTCATCAACACGCATCTGCATTTTGACCATGCCGGGGGAAATACCATGAGTGGAGAGGATGGGAGTATCAGGGCGGTTTTCCCTCAGGCGCGTTACGTCATTCAACAGGGTGAATTTGAAGATGCTGCTCGCGCCAATGAACGGACTAGAGCCAGCTACCGCCCGGACAACTTTACACCAATCGATTCCATCAATCAGTGGGAATTCCTGCATGGCGATACGGAACTCGTTCCCGGCGTGACCGCAGTCGTCACCGCCGGCCATACACGCTACCATCAGAGCGTCAAAATCGAATCGGAAGGGCAGATCGCCTTTTTCCTGGGAGACCTGATTCCGACCGTCTCGCATCTGCCGCTTCCCTACATCATGAGCTACGATCTCTTTCCCATTCAGACCCTGGAGACGAAACGATGGGTGTTGGATCGGGCGTTTGAAGAGCGATGGCTGCTGCTCTTCGAACATGATCCCGTGGTTCAGGCGGGATACGTTCGAAGGGATCAGAATGGCAAATATTTTCTTCGTGAGGTGACAGCATGGCAGTAGCGAGTGCGCCCCTGCGGATTCTGATCGGCAAAGTCGGCCTCGACGGCCATGATCGAGGTGTGAAGCTCATCGCCCGTGCATTGCGAGATGCCGGAATGGAAGTCGTCTATACCGGTCTGCATCAGACGCCGGAACAGGTCGTCAATACGGCGATCCAAGAGAATGTGGATGCGATCGGTTTGAGCATCCTTTCAGGAGCCCATAAGACGCTGTTCCGACGCGTTCTCGAACTCCTCAACGAACAGGATGCAGAGGACATCGCCTTGTTCGGCGGCGGAATCATTCCCGATGAAGATGTCGCGGCGCTCACAGCGGACGGCGTGAAGGCCCTGTTCAGGCCCGGTGCGCCTGTCCAGGAGATCGTGACGTTCGTCAAAGGGCTCAAACCACATGGCTGAAGAACCATGCGCACGTTGACGACTTCGGTGATTGCCGCCTCCCGCGAATTCGCCTCGAATCGTGCGCACTATGAGAGTTTGGTGGCGGACCTCCAGAAACATCTCACCCTCGCTCGATCCGGAGGGCCGCCGGAAGCAATCGCCCTTCATCAACAACGTGGCAAACTGACCGCCCGTGACCGTATCGCGAAGTTGCTCGATCCTAATGGAGGCTGGCTGGAACTCAGTCCCTTGGCAGCATCCGGGATGTACGACGACCAGATCTCCGCTGCAGGTCTGGTGACAGGTATCGGCTATGTGTCGGGACGGCCCTGTGTCATCGCCGCCAACGACGCGACGGTTAAAGGCGGGACCTATTTCCCCATGACGATCAAGAAACATCTCCGGGCTCAGGAGATCGCGTTGGAAAACCGACTGCCCGCAATCTACCTCGTGGATTCAGGCGGCGTGTTTCTCCCGATGCAGGCCGATGTCTTCGCCGACAAGGAACACTTCGGACGGATCTTTTATAACCAGGCGCGTATGTCCGCTCTCGGTGTTCCTCAAATTGCCGTCGTCATGGGGATGTGCACCGCCGGTGGCGCCTATGTGCCGGCCATGTGTGACGAGAACGTGATCGTCAAAGGGACCGGCACCATTTATCTGGCTGGACCTCCGCTGGTCAAAGCGGCAACCGGCGAAGAGGTCACGGCGGAAGAGCTCGGCGGCGCCGATCTACACACCAGGCTCTCAGGCGTGAGCGATCACCTGGCGGACAATGACCACGAGGCGCTGGAGATCTGCCGGTCGATCATTGAGACACTGCCTCGACGTCCGGTCCTTCGCAGACCGACATCGATCGAAGAGCCGCGCTATCCGTCCGACGAGCTGTATGGACTCATTCCAAACAATCCACGGCAGACCTTCGATGCCCATGAAGTCATTGCCCGCTTGGTGGACGGCAGCCGCTTTCATGAGTTTAAGGCCCGCTACGGCCGAACGCTCATGTGTGGTTTCGCCCGTTGGATGGGGCACCAAGTCGGCATCGTCGCGAACAACGGCGTGCTGTTCTCCGAGGCCGCCTTAAAAGGCGCCCACTTCGTCCAACTCTGCGCCCAGCGACGGCTGCCGCTGGTGTTTCTCCAAAACATCACAGGCTTCATGGTCGGTAAGGAGTACGAGACGAGAGGGATCATCAAGGATGGCGCCAAGATGGTGCAAGCGGTGGCGACTGCCGATGTCCCGAAATTCACCATTATTATAGGCGCCTCTCATGGCGCCGGTAATTATGCCATGTGCGGACGGGCCTACGCTCCACGCTTTCTCTTTCTCTGGCCCAATGCGCGGACGTCGGTGATGGGGGCGCAACAGGCTGCCCAGGTACTCTTGGCGGTGAAGCAGCAGCAAAGAGCCCGTGACAAAGGGTCCCCGTCGGAAGACGAGCAGCGAAGGATCATGGACTCGATACGAGCCCAGTACGAGCGGGAGGGCAGTCCCTATTTCAGTACGGCACGGCTCTGGGATGATGCGATCATCGATCCAGTGGATACACGTACAATTCTCGGTCTGTGTCTTGACGTCGCAATGATGACGCCGATCCGCTCGTCGCACTTCCCTGTTTTTCGCATGTGAGGCGCCCCATGAAGCATTCTACGCTGATCCTCGTTGAGTCGAGTAAAGGGTGCGCACGGGTGACCTTAAATCGGCCTGATCGACGGAACGCGTTCGATGCCCGCATGGTGGAGGAACTGTGCGAAGCCTTTACGACATTGGGACAGGATCACTCGGTGCGCGCAATCGTCTTGACCGGTAGGGGTCCGACATTTTGTGCTGGGGCAGACCTCGACTGGATGAGGACCGATCGAATCGTGTCCACACCAGAAGCGCGACAGGACGCCGAACAGCTCATGACGATGCTTCGTTCTATTGATGAATGTCCTTGTCCCGTGATCGGATGCATTCAGGGAGCTGTCTATGGCGGAGGAATCGGGTTGATTGCAGCGTGCGACATCGCCGTAGCTGCTGCGAATGCAACATTCGCGTTCAGCGAGGTCCGTTTGGGGTTGGTCCCCGCTGTGATCGCGCCCTTCGTGCTTACGAAGACCGGGGGCTCTTTTGCGCGACGATTCTGTCTAACCGGTGAACCGTTTTCCGCATCGATCGCTCAAGACAACGGTCTGATCCATGATGTCGTTGAACCGGCTGCGCTAGGAGCCCATGTCGCATCATTGACTGAACGGATTACCCATCTCGCTCCGCAGGCTGTGCGGGACACGAAGGCGCTGTTACGCCGACTTTACTGTCTGTCCGATGGCGAGCGTTGGAAGGCTTGTGTCGAAGGGAACGTAGGGGCTCGCCTTTCATCTGAAGGGCAGGAAGGGATTCGTGCCTTTCGCGAACACCGAACACCGAACTGGGTTATATCGACAGGCGTGGAGTAAAGAGGCTGCTGTGGAGCGTCGCATGATGCGAGAGGGCAACGGACCAAAGGCAAATGCGGCTGTGATCCGGATCGTCGAGGTCGGTCCACGAGACGGACTGCAGAATGAATCGGACGTCGTCCCCACGGAGGCCAAGGTGGCGTTTGTGGATGCCTTGTCCAAGAGCGGTGTGGCAGAGATCGAAGCAGGGTCGTTTGTGTCGCCTCGTGCCGTTCCACAATTGGCGGATTCCGACGAGGTGTTCCGGAGGATCGAGCGACTGCCCGGCGTTATCTATTCGGCGCTGGTGCCGAACGAACGGGGATTGGAACGGGCGAGGGCGGTGGGGGTGAATAAGATTGCCGTCTTTACGGCGGCATCCGACTTGTTCACACAACGGAACATTAACTGCGCGATTGACGAGTCGATCAAGCGATTCAGACCGGTGGTATTCGGTGCGAAACGTGATGACATGACCGTGCGCGGGTACGTTTCTACCGTGACCCATTGTCCCTTTGAAGGTGTCGTCCAGCCGTCGCAGGTTCTGGATGTGGTGCTGCAGTTACTCGATCTTGGGGTAGACGAAATCTCTCTCGGGGACACTGTTGGAAAGGCTGCTCCTCGGGATATCCGAAAGTTATTAGATGAAATAGTGCCACGCATCAATCGGAGCCGTCTCTCCCTTCACGTTCATGATACCTGCGGCATGGCTGTGGCCAATGTCCTGACCGCGTGGACAGAGTACAGCATCGAGGCGTTCGACACAGCTGCAGGGGGGATCGGAGGGTGTCCGTACGCGCCAGGGGCGTCGGGGAACGTTGCGACGGAAGACGTGGTCTATGCGCTAAAGGCATCCGGCGCTTCGCTTGTCGTGGATGAACACAAGGTCATTGCGGCGGCAAGGGAGATCGGTAAGGTGCTGAACCGCCGACTATCGTCACGTTTATCACAGGTACAGACAGAGCAAACCGCGTATGAGGGTGCTGCATGAGTCCCATCGGTTCACACATGTTCATGTGCGACATCCGCGACTTGATGACCTTAGCTGAGCAAGTTAGAGCCGGAAACGTCCGCGCCGTATCACGTCTGATCTCCTTGCTGGAAAACCATCCGGGCGCCAGAGAAGTGCTGCGTTTCCTCAACAATACCTCGCGGAGGACGACCGTGATCGGGGTAACGGGGTATCCCGGAGCGGGAAAGAGTACGGTTGTCGATCGCTTAGTGAGTCTATATCGGCGGCGTGGGTTGAAAGTCGGCGTGTTGGCGGTTGATATCAGCAGTCCCCTCACGGGCGGTGCTCTGTTGGGTGACCGTATCAGAATGCAGGAACATGCTCTGGATCACGACGTGTATGTCAGAAGCATGGCCACTCGTGGACATCATGGGGGGCTTGCTCCAGCGACCGGCGATGCAGCGCTGGTATTGGAAGCAGCCGGATATGAGGTGATTCTGATTGAGACCATCGGGGTCGGCCAGAATGAAGTCGACATCGTCGATCTCGCGCATATTGTTGTGGCAGTGGTGGCGCCTGGCCTGGGCGACGAGGTTCAAGCGATGAAGGCCGGACTATTGGAAGTCGCACATATCGTCGTCGTCAACAAGGGAGATCTTCCTGACGCGGATAACACGTTACGAGATCTGCGGGAATGGTGTCCGAATGTGTTGCGTACAGTGGCGACGACAGGCGAAGGGATTCCGGAGCTCGCTGCCGCAATGACAAGGTATCAACAATCCTGTGGTGTCGGACATGTCGGTGAAGCCAGAAATCGCTAACGTCCAGTCGAATCCCTTGGGTAGAGTGAGGAATGGAAAGATGAAAAGTCGAAGGGAGTTATCCGGCGGCGACAATGAAGAAGGCTGCGCCCGATGAGCCGCCGGCACGAGCGAAGCTTGGTTTGGAGGACCTATGCCACATCAATTATTGACGATTTCTCATCATGTCGCACGGATCACTCTCCATAATCCCCCGGCCAATGTGCTGAATTTTTCCGTGCTCAAGGAGCTTGAGCTCGTCCTGAGCGAGTTGGAGGAAGACGAGTACGTCCGAGTGGTGATTGTGACCGGCACAGGACGTTTTTTCTGCGCGGGCGCCGACATCAATGAACTGGCTCATCTTCATACAGAGCACAGCGGTTCGGAGTTTGCTTCTCGCGGACAGGCGCTGCTCAACCGTATTGAGCGGTCAGACAAGCCGGTTCTTGCCGCGATCAATGGAACGTGTGTCGGCGGTGGGCTTGAACTCGCACTGGCCTGCCACATTCGAGTGGCGGCTGCAGGCGCAATGTTGGGGCTTCCGGAAATCAAACTCGGTCTCATCCCAGGCTTTGGCGGAACCCAGCGGTTGCCGCGAATCGTCGGGCCTTCCAAGGCGGCGGAAATGATCTTGACGGGTAAGAGTGTCTCCGCAGAGGAGGCGTTGCGAATCGGTCTGCTGAGCCGAGTGGTGTCGCCGCACGAGTTGATCGCACAGGTTGAAGCCATTGCCGCCTCGATGACCACGCACGGGAAAGCTGCTATCGAGGCCGCGCTTCATGCGATTAGAGGGGGAATCGACATCCCACTGTCGGAGGGCCTAGCCAGGGAAGCGGAATTATTCGGTCGATTGTGCGCCACTTCCGACAAACACGAAGCCGCGCAGGCATTTTTGGAAAAGCGGCAGCCGAAATTGGCCGAAACAGAAGCATGAAGTCGTGAAGCGTCACGTGTGAGGGATGAAGAGATGGCATAGATCCGAAAGGGACGGCCGATGCTCGCAGATCGCCTCGCTCGGTATTGCCAAGCGTTGCGCTACGGTGATTTACCGGATACCGTTGCGCGCGAAGTCAAACGGCGCACGCTCGACAGTCTTGGCTGCGCACTCGGAGCGTGGAATGCACCGCCCTGTCGAGTCGCCCGCCTGATTGCCCAGACCGTCAAGGTGCCGCAGGGCGCTACGCTGTGGGGCACCGGTCACAAAACCCTGCCCGATCTTGCGACCTTCGCAAACGGCGGACTGGTCCGGTATCTTGATTTCAACGATACCTATCTTTCGAAAGAACCGGCACACCCTTCCGATAATATTCCCGCCATTCTTGCGGTCGGCGAGGCTGTCCACGCGTCCGGTAAATGCGTGATGGAAGCCATCGCGCTCGCCTATGAAATCCAGTGTCGTCTCTGTGACGCTGCGGCGCTACGCCCACGCGGTTGGGACCATGTGACCTACGGCCTCTTCTCTTCTGTCCTCGGTGCCGCCAAGCTCATGAAACTTTCCAATGCACAGACGGTGCAGGCAATCAATCTGGCCGGCATTGCGAATATGGCTCTTCGGCAGACGCGGGTCGGGGATCTGTCCATGTGGAAAGCCTGCGCCTTTTCGAACGCCGCACGCAACAGTGTGTTCGCTGCCATGCTGGCGCAGCTGGCTATGACAGGACCGTCGCCTATCTTCGAAGGTGAAAAGGGTTTCATGAAACTGGTTTCGGGACCACTGGAGCTGGCGCCATTCGCTGCAGAACGGGGACAGGGGCCGAGGGACTGGCTCCGGACGGAGGCCGGTGCCTGTCCTATTCTGAAGGAGACAGACCCCAACGGAAAGGAGTCTGCCCCCGCGAGCCAGTATCCTCAGTTCAAGATCTTGGACACCTATATCAAACATTACCCAGTCGAGTATCACGCGCAGACTGCGGTCGAGGCGGCGTTGGCGCTTCGCAATGAACTGATGAAAGCAGAAGGATCTCATGCTGTCGACCATGTCGTGGATGTTGAGATCGGGAGTTATGCCGTGGCCATCGAAATCATCGGGTGCGATCCTGAAAAATGGCAGCCGGCCACGAGAGAGACGGCTGATCATAGCTTCCCCTATTGCGTCGCAACGGCATTGCTCTACGGTCACGTAACACTGCAGTCATTCGGCCGGAAACGATTGCACGATCCAGCCGTGCGGAGTCTGATGAAGAAGATCCGTGTCGTGCAACAGTCCGATTTCATGGGACGCTACCCCAAGACCATGCCGACCAGGATCACAATCAAGACCGAGGCGCAGAAAACCTACATGAGTCAAGTCGACGTGCCGGTAGGACATCCCGGCAATCCGATGTCGGATCGTGATCTGGAGGCAAAGTTTCGTCGGTTAGTCGGCGCCCGGCTGAATCGTCCTCGCATCGACAAGCTTATCGAATTCGTGTGGAGCCTTGATCGGGTCAAGGACATCGGCACACTCATGCCGCTGCTGAACGTGAAAGGCCGAGGCCGAGTGTAAGGTTGAGGAGAAGCGTGGCGACAATGATAGAGGGAAAGAGATCCACGAAGACATCTCGCTTGCGCGAATTGTTGGCCACACGCACTCTCGCTATTCCTGGAGCATTCAACGCGCTGGTCGCGATGCAGATCGAACGAGCTGGCTACGAAATCGCGTATGTCTCAGGCGCCGCGATATCCGCTTGCCGTGGTCTGCAGGATATTGGGCTTCTGACGCTCAGTGATATGGCGACGGAGGCGGAAAGAATTGCCCGTTCGGTCTCGATCCCGACCATTGTCGATGCCGACACAGGATATGGCGGTCCGCCATCAGTCGCCGAGGCAGTGAGGGTGTTCGAGGAGAATGATCTCGCGGGCATGCAGATCGAAGATCAAGAAACGACCAAGAAGTGCGGCCATCTTTCGGGGAAAAGTTTGGTGTCTGTAGAAGAAATGACAGCCAAAATAGAGGCGGCTGTACATGCGAAAAACGATCGAGATTTCATGATCATTGCCCGCACCGACGCCCGCGGCGTGGAGGGGCTGAAGGCGGCTGTTCAACGTGCCGCGACCTATGTGGAGGCTGGTGCGGACGCGCTGTTTCCTGAGGCTCTGGAGTCAGCGGAAGAGTTTCGAATCTTTGCCCACGAAATCCATCAACGGGCAGTTACCGTTCCATTGATCGCCAATATGACGGAATTCGGGAAAACACCGCTGTTGCGCGTCGCGGAATTCGAGAAGCTAGGGTATCGCGGCGTGCTCTTTCCTGTGACGGGGTTGCGGACGTCCTTGCAAGCCATTGATAGGTTGCTGGCTGAACTGAAGCTGTTCGGGTCTCAGAAGGACTGGCTTCATCGCATGATGACGCGGCGAGAACTGTACAGTCTGCTCCGGTACACCGATTCCTGAGCGTACCGGGAAGGGAGGATGTATGAGCATCGTCATGAATGCGTCTCTCGCGACTCAGGTGAAGGACCATCCTGCATATCACCCCGGCCTTGAGGGAGTGATCGCCGGAGAATCGGCTCTCTGCCTCGTCGATGAAGGAGAGGCCGGTCTCCTCTATCGAGGCTATCCGATCCGTGATTTGGCTGAGCACAGCATGTTTGAGGAGATCGCCTATCTGCTGTTGTTCGGCCATCTGCCGAATCAAAAAGAGTTAACAGAGTTCTCAGCAGACCTTGTTGACAACGCTGTGCTCCCTCGTCTGCTCGAAGTATTCCTCGGCGCGGTGCCTTCCAGTGCCCACCCGATGGACATCGTCCGAACGGGTGTCTCGCTGTTGGGCATGGCTGATGCGGATGCAGCCGATCATTCGCACGATGCGAACGTTCGGAAATCGGTTCGGCTGTTGGCGCAACTCCCGCTGGTGATTGCGACTTCTTATCGGCTTATGAACGGCAAGCCTCGGGTTCGACCACGAGAAAACCTGAGCGTCGCTGAAAACCTGCTTTATCTCCTCACCGGTCGGATGGAGGATGACCAGGCGAAAGCCATGGCTCGGGTTCTGGACGTCTCCCTCACGTTGTATGCGGAACACGAATTCAATGCGTCTACGTTCGCCGCCCGTGTCACGGCCTCGACGATGACGGATCTGTACTCGGCCATTACCTCGGCGATCGGGGCGCTCAAGGGGCCGCTCCATGGCGGGGCCAACGAAGCTGTGGCCGAAATGTTTCTCGATATCGGTAGCCGTGAACGGGCCGAAATGTGGGTACGAGAGGCACTCGCGAAGAAACACCGGATTATGGGTTTCGGTCACCGCGTGCTCAAGAAAGGCGACGCTCGATCAGTCATCATTCAACGGCATGCCGAATCGTTGAGTCGGATTTGCGGCGATCACCGATGGTACGAGATTGCCACGACTGTCGACCATGTCATGGAGCAGGAGAAAGGTCTCCATCCCAACCTGGATTTCTATACGGCGGTCGCCTATCTCCTGATGGGGATTCCTCGTGTTCTTTACACACCGCTGTTTGTTTGCTCGCGCATTGCCGGATGGTGCGCTCATGTCATCGAACAACAAGATCACAACCGGTTGATGAGACCGCGCGCGCTCTACACGGGACCGCCGAAGAGGGAATATGTCCCACTTGATCGCCGTACCTGACCATATCGCGCAGGCACGGAAAGTCGAAGGACTCTGTCCTCCACTTCCATGGAGCTCATTCGCGGACTTCTTCAAATCCCGCGTCTATGATCGCGACCTAGTCAACCGGACATTGTTGACCTATTGCGACGATGATCGGGCTGTCCGCTATGTCTACAGTTACGGAGAATTTGGGACAGTCGTCCAATCGGTTGCTGCGTTCTTGCATGATCGGGTTGGCTTAAGAGCAGGGGACCGTTTGGCGACGATTCTCTTCAATCATGATGTCACTGTGGTGTTGTACTTTGCGGCATGGATATCGGGTATCACGATTGTCCCGATCAACATCGAAGAGTCCACGAATAAGAAACGCTTTATCCTAGAACATTCCGAGGCCTCAGCCGTCTGTTGTTGGCACAGCCTTCTCGAAGAGATGAAGGATCTTCAACGTGAACTTCCGGCCTTACGTCATGTCATTGCGTTGGATAATGACGGTTTTGTAGAAGGCCCGAAGCACAGGGCGAAAGCTAATATAGCGGCGTCCTTCTCTTCCTGGGGCACAGCCTCTTATACGTCCAGTATGGACGACGAAGCGCTCATCGTCTATACGTCCGGAACCACCGGTCTATCCAAAGGCGTGGTTCTCACCGTGGGGAATTTGCTCCTTGATGCCGATGCGATCACCGAGTGGCATCGGTTTGGCGCGGACGCCCGCCTGATGTGCGTGCTCCCGATTCATCACGTGAACGGGATCGTCGTCACTCTGATCACTCCCTTTTATTGCAGAGGCAGCATTGTCCTGAATCGCAAGTTCAAGAGCGCGACGTTCTGGCGACGACTACACGAAGAGCGAGTGACCTGCGTCAGTGTGGTACCGACTCTACTCGAATTTCTTCTCGACGCAAACGAAGATGTGGGAGCCTATATGCTGGATGGATTTGGCGGATTCATGTGTGGTGCGGGTCCCTTGCTCAAAGACACCGCGATGCGGTTCGAAGACCGATTCAGGTTTCCGATCTGTCACGGCTACGGCTTGTCTGAAGCGACCTGTTATTCGTGTTTTCTGCCGAATGACTTGTCACGCGATGAGCATCGTCACTGGCTCAGAGATTACGAGTTCCCTTCGATCGGAGTCCCGCTGCGACATAACCAAATGGCAATTCTGGACGATGATGGACGACCGCTGCCCGAAATGGCGAGAGGAGAAATATGCATCCGCGGCGGGACTGTATGTATCGGCTACTTCAAGCAGGACGATGCCAATAATGCGGCATTTCAACGGGGTTGGTTTCGTTCTGGAGACGAGGGTTTTTACGTTCAGGATAAGCCGGGGCGACCATTTTTTTTCATTTCGGGTCGCTTCAAGGAATTGATTATTCGAGGCGGTGTCAACATTGCTCCGCTGGAAATCGATGAGGTGTTGAGGCGTCATCCTCTCGTCCGATTCGCGATGGCCGTACCGTTCGAACATCGCTACTACGGGGAGGAAATCGCCGCTTATGTGGTGCTGCGCGAGGGAGTCCCTCCTCCCACCAAAGCCGAATTACTTGCGCATTGTCGTCAATGGCTTCCGTTCTCGAAATGTCCAAAGATTATTCGATTTGGAGAAGAAGTGCCTTGTACCTCAACCGGCAAGCCCAAGCGCCTGGAGTTGAAAGCCGCCCTCGCTTCCACATTGGCGGTCTACCGCAATCGTCGATTTAGGGACGCAGAGCCGATATAGAACAGAGAGGCGAATCACGAGCGAATAGACGCAACCGGTGATGCTGATCAAAAGAGTGGGGGTTGTGGACCCCATTGCAAGCCGGCGAGGTCAGGGTCTTCCCCTTCTTGTGTCGGCCGTTTGACCTTGGTGGCCTTCCGCTGTGCACGACGTTCTTCTTTGTCGCGTTGTTTTTGCCGAAGCGCTTTCTCACGGTCTCGCTTAGCGCTTGTGGTTTTACCTGTTCCTGCGATGATGCCCTCCTTTCAGGTGCAAGGCACCTAGGTAAGGTCCTACTGTGAAGCGGCACCACGCTTGCGCGTGGCCACCGATGCCTTGGGACGCGGTTTTGGACGTCCATCCTTTGCATGAGAACGGGATAGTGTATCAGGGCTCAGACCCTGGCTTGCCGCTGAGATGATCTGTCGGCGAATATCGTCTATCGACGTTGTCGACGTCGTCTGTTCCGGATCCTGTAGCCCGAGCAGATCCCAGCGGACCTTCGTTCTACGAATGGCCCGCTTCCGTCGGTGCGAGGCTTTGGTCCCCCATGATGTATTCATCGCTTCTCCGATTCAAAGTTTTCATTTGACCTATACGCGGCAGAATCTGCCTTCAAACGACATCTACTTGTTCGGCGATGGCGGTTCCTTGTTGCCGATCGTCACGAATCGATCTTCCGCAAATACCGCCCGTAGTCGGTCGGTGACGTTCCGACGATACAGTTCGGATTCGCGAGCGAGCAGAACCAAATTTTTGTTGTCGAGCAAAATATTGAGGTGATCCTCCGAGACGAGCAATCGCGCATTGTCGCCTACGTTTATGCGATATTGTGTTTTTCCGTCAGGGTTGCGCTCCGAGCCGGATACGATCTCTGTCAAGCCATCGATGACACCGTCATAGGCCTCCGAACGATGTCGTACCTTCGTGCCATCTGGGATACGGACCCAACGGCCCGCAGGTGGCGGTGGATTATGCTTTGTGGTACTCATAAACATTCACTCCCTGTGTGACCAGTCACGTGGTTGGTTCTCTTAGCGTGAAGGCAAGGCATCTCGCTACAGGGCTTGACGTCTGACAAAAGACTCTTGCCTAACGGCGTCACCCTAGACTGATCAATTCAATCGCGCATGAACAGAACAAGGAAGGGATAAGCGCCAAGATCAGAATTCCTGTGGCATGAGTGTATCACATGGCGCTGTGGATTGCGAACGAGGAAAGCTGCCTGGTAAGAAACTGAGAGTCTGATAACGTGACAATGAATAGCCGGAGCCGCTGCTAGACGGCTCCGGCAGGCATTTCCGCCTCGACGGTAAGCGCTTACTTCGTCACACTCCAGCTGCGGCAATCGTCCATAGACCGATCATCCCATGAAACCGCCGGACAGAAGTGCGAAGACCACGATCCCGATAAAGAACGCTGCATACAAGAACGCCCATGCTGGCTCGGACTTTAGCTCATCCATGACATGTAGCTGACGCATAGCCGTCACCTCCTTGATTGAATAAACATTATTTACGAGTAGGGGCGTCTGAACCAACCTCAGCATTTGTCTTCATGTTAAGAGGTAGACCGCTTCGGGGCTATCGCCTACAAGAGTGAATTGCGGCCTACACCGATTGAGTGAGTGTCGGCTAAAAAGAGATCACTGAGCCTTGAGAAGAGATCACTGAGCCTTGAGATAGGTGAGAATGGCCTCGACACGTCCGTCGACGGAGAGTTTTTGATAAATATGATGCAGATGTGTTTTCACGGTATCGATCGAAACACATAACTGGTCGGCAATTTCCTTGTTGCTCCGACCGACAGCCGCGCAAGCCAATATCTCTCGTTCACGGTCAGTCAGACTGGAAAGCAGAAGCTTGTTGTCCTCATGGGTTTGCCGCACCGCACCGGGAACGGTATGGACGAAGCGTTCGGACATGACCGGAGACAAGATGTGTTCTCCCTTCATGGTGGCTCTGGTAATGCGCAGGAAGTCCGTACAATCGGTGTCCTTCAGGATGTAGCCGAAGGCTCCAGCTTGCATGGCTGCGACAATCCTGCTGTCCTCATCATACCGAGCCAGCAGCAGCACTCGCGTGTTGGGGAGCTGTTTGCGGACGAGTTTCGTGACTGATTCTACGTCGAGATCAGGCATATCCACGTCCAGCAAGGCGATGTCGGGTTTGTGTTCGATGGCCAGTCGATAGGCCTCGCGCGCATCCGTTGCTTCCACCACGGCAGCGATATCTCGTTCCCGTTCCAAGAGCACCCGCAGACTTTGCCTGAACAGCCGTTGGGCTTCGACAATGAGCAGTCTGATGGATCGAGATCCTGCTCCAGTATCGACGTGATGGGTTGGATTCTTCTGGCTGCGATTTGACGTAGAGATTCCCCTCTTCATACGAATCCGACTCACCGGTGCCCAACGACGTGTCTCCTGATTCTGTCGAGCACCGGTGTAACATTCACGTTTGTCTTAAGCCGCCATGCGAAACGCCCAGCGGTCTGCCTCACGTCTCATCTGAGCGAGCGCCTTCGCCTCTCTGCCCTGCGCCGCCATGGAAAGGCCTCCCCAAAAGACGGCGGTCAACAGAAGACCGGCGGCAATCAAGTAGGTCATTGGGATCTCCGGCCATGACGCTGATTCAGTAGAAGCCACGGTGATATTTTCTGAAGACATCGCTACTACCGAAGGTGCGGCGACAATTGGCTGCGTCGGGCGATCTGTTATGACCTCGTTGCGAACGGCGGCGAATATCAAGCTCGCCAGCTGCTCTTGTTGCGCTGCCAGCCCTTCTTCGGAGCTCATTTGTGCCCGAACCACCTGGACCAGAGCCGAGCCAAGCCGCTCTTGAATTGCGCCTGCCTGGAACCAGTCGTGTTGCGCCGCCTCGACGATGCGGTGTCCGAGTGTGGCTTGCCAGGTAGAAGCGAATTGGTCATGCAGGCGCTGTCCTTGAGCTTCGATCGCGCTGATCATCTTCATGTTGTAGATGGTGCCATACTGATCGGCCGACAAGAGATCATGACGGATGCCGCGAGTCGTGAAGTTGACGATCGCTCGTCCCTTAATACCTTCCACGCGCGCCATGTGACCGATCGGCACGGCTTGAGCGTGGCGCATCACGGATTTCAACATACTGCCTGAGCCGGACGCGAACTCCAGGTATGCAAGCGACGTACGATTCCACTCAGAGACGGATTGAGCCACGGCTCGGTTATTGCGACGTTCGAGGAGTATCTTTTCGACGATAGCGTGACCGATGGCGGGCTGGAGCGCACTCATGCCGGTCCCGATTTCTGACGATTGTTCGAGCGCAAGCGCCTGTGGCAGGACAGCCTGATAGGTCCCGTTGGCAGCGAGAAACAACAGAAGTCCTCCAAAGAGAATTGCACACATCCCGACGCCTACGATGATATCGATGGTGTTATAGCGGTACGACATATCTACCTCCTTGCCACATCAGGCAATTACAACACATGTGGCGACGCATTATATCGAAAAGGTTTACCGGGCTCAGGAGCCCGGTAACATTTTCCCAAGACACCTCAGCGAGATAATTGATAAGAGATAAAAGAGAGCAGAG
>JAICWG010000270.1 GCA_025934915.1 Nitrospira sp. | reverse complement strand
GATCAGCTCTCCCATGGCCGCAAGCCTTTCCTTGCGTTGCAGCTGTTCTTCAAGCTGATAGATGCGAGTGATGTCCTGAAACAGAATGAGGTGGCCGGAGCGCTCTCCGGAATCGTTGCGGAGCGGAACCCGGCTGATGGAAATGACAGTCTGTCCGATGCGTTGCGACCGATCACACAAACCGAGACCCGCACCCGCCAAGACGTCCGTCGCACGACGGTTCCGGAGTTCGGCATCCGTGGCGCCCAGTAACACCTCGGCGGCGCGATTGCTGCGGCTGATCGTCTCGCAATCGTCCACCACCAACACCCCTGTCGACAAGGATTCCAGAATTCCGTCCAGATGGACGCGCATGGCCTCGTTGTCGCCAAGCTGCCGACGAAGCGCTTCGTTGCTCCGCGCCAACTCCAGATCCATCTGCTCCACGCGTGCCGTGAGCGCGCTGTATGACTGCTGTAACGTGTGAGCGGCCTCATCAAAACTCCTGAACGCAGCGTGCAGCAGCTCCCGTTCCTCCGGACGCCTGGTCACGGCATTCGTCATAGTCCCTCTGATCTCCCCGAACGACTGACCCACCGCAAACTCGTTTTAAGAAACGACGACAGTCGATTCACCATCGGATCGTCCGTGACATCGATCTCGGCCAGCGCGACGGTCGCGCGATCGTACTGTTTCAAAGCCGTCCAATGTTGGGCGGTTTGCAGACGCGCCCAATCGGCTTGAGACGCGCTCGGTTTTTTTTCCAACGCTACTTGATAGGCGCCGATCGCCCGCTCATGTCGATTCAATCGCGACAAGGTATCCGCGTAGGATACGAGCGTATCGGATGATTGTGCCGCGCCGGCTTTAAACGCCTCTTCATAGGCCAGTGCGGACTCATCGAGTTTTTCCAGCTCGCCCAGCGTCTTGGCCAACTGGACATACATGGCCGGTCGTTCAGGATGAACGAGATGGCGCAAGAGCCAGGTACGACACAGATGGAGCAGCCCTTGTAGATCCCGCTGTTGACGCATGGCATTGATCAGAAGATGCACCACCTCCCCTTCGTACCTTCCGAGAGGGAACTGAAACCGGTATCGCTCCAACACTTTTCTGGCGGCTTGAGGATCCCGTTGATCCAGATAGAGCTTTCCAAGGCCGATCAAGGCAGATTCGAGCAATATCGACTCGCTGTGCGATTTAATGATCTGCTGATGCAGCCGTACGGCTTCCGGCGTGAATCCCAAGCGCCGGTGAGATTCCGCTATGTCAAGCAACAGAGGGGAACGCGCATAGCGCTGTTCGGCCATGGCCCCATGTCTATGAAACAGAGTGACGACCGTTAGGTCGTCTCGCGATGCGATCGCTGCCTCGACCCACGGTGTCAGAAGGACGGACAGACGCTCTGTGGCTTTCATGGCCCATGGATCGTTCTTACCGGTGGCTCGGAGCGTGATCTCCTTGTACGTGTGAAGCGCCCGATTCATGTCGCTTGCATGTTCGTATCCTTTGCCGAGGTAATACAGAGCCTCGCTCCCCATCGGGTTATTGGCCTCTCGAGTCGCGATCTCTTCCAGCAGCGACCGGTAGGAGGCGTCGGTCTGGTCAGGAACCGGCACATCGTGGATCATGGCGCTGACCGTAAGCCCGAGCGAATTGCTTCCAGCCGGCAATAGGTTCTCTGCGCGAAGTGCAGCGAGTCGGAGTGTGGCCGTCATATCCGCCGCACTGTCCGGATAGAGCGAAGGGATCAGCGCGTAGACGAACTCTGCGAGCGGCTGCTTGCCCACCGCCCGCAACCCCTCGGCTACGTGCAGCAGAGCCGTCGGCGCATACTCATGGCGGGGATAGAGATTGTAAAAGAGCAGCATGAGTTCTCGAGCTGAAGCCTCATGATGCAGTTTCACCTGCGTGACGGCATACCGCTGAAGAGACAAGGGGGCGCCTCTCAGAAGATGCGGCCATCGTCGATAGCCGATATCGAAGATCGGCTGCGCGTCAGACAATCGTTGCTCTCTGAACAGCGCATGGGCCAACCCCAATGTCGCTCCTTGGAGTAACTGCTCATCGTCGCTTCCCTTTCGCACGTCGGCAAACGCATGTTCGGCATCGCTCCATTTCCCCATGGCCATGAACGTATAACCAAGACCCAGCAAAGCTCGATTTCTATCGAAGGGAACACTGACGGAATGGGCCATGGCTTGCTCGTAAAATGCTTGAGCTTCTTGGAATGCGCCTTGTTCGACATACAAATCTGCGATTCGCCATTCTGCTCTCCGGGCATTTGACGATTGTGGATGGTCCCGAAGGAGTTTTTTGTACTCCGCAATCGCCTCGGATCGGAGTTGCCCTGAGACATCATCACGCAACAAGAGCTCGACCATGAAGGCTTTGGCCGATGGGACGAGCGGACTTTCAGGATGTTCCCTTTCAATCTTCCCGAAGAAGCGTTGCGCCTCCGGCCATGCGTTCTTCCTGTATGCGGACCAGCCTTCCTGCCAAGCCAGTCCATCAATCCCCAACGATTGGCCTTCCTGACGAGGCCCGTCATCAGGCAGAGGTTGTATGGGTCGTTCGATCGGTGCCTGATTCCAAATCGAGGTCGTTCGTTCGGTTGGTGCTGTGATCGAGGTATTGGGAGAAGGATGCGGGGGGATCCCCCCGATGGCCGACGAGGAGAAGGAGATCCAGGCAGCAATCGAGAATAGGAACGGACGATATCGTAAGCGGCATTGATGCACGACGATAGGGCATCAGCAAAGCTCATGCCCTGTATGGGTGTAGGAAACTCGCTGGAAATTAGGCGGGTTATCCAGAAAGATCGCGAGTCTGGGTGGATTGCGTCAGGATTGGCATCGGTTAGGTCGCCAGGTCGTCAATCTTTTGACTGGAGGGTCGTGGCCATAGCGGGAGAGTTTCCAGATTGGATCGTGGGTCCACACCCTTGCGTTTCAGTTTTTCAACCAAGGTCGTCCGGTTCAGGTGAAGCAATTGCGCTGCCCGCGAGGTGACGCCGTTGGCTTTGCGCAAGGCTTCCATGATGAGATGTTTTTCGTACTGCTCCACCTCTCTGGAAAGATTGATGCCGTCCTCACTGAACCGGATGAACTGCTCCTTGAGTTCGGATCCCGACGAGCTCCGACAGATTTTCTCGGGTAGATCTTCGACCGAAAGAACTCCGCGCTTCTTGAGCACGACCAACCGCTCGATCATATTCTCCAACTCTCGAATGTTCCCAGGCCAGTCGTACTCGGTCAATAGATGAAGAGCGTCGGGAGCAAGGCCTGATACCTCGGTGTGCTTGGTTTGATTGAAGCGAGTCAGAAAATGGTCGATCAGGAGCGGAATGTCGCTTCGGCGTTCTCGTAGCGGAGGGATCACGATGGGAATCACATTGAGCCGATAGAACAGGTCTTTGCGAAATCGCTTTTCCTCAACCAGCGTTTCCAAATCCTGATTCGTCGCGGCGACGATACGCACATCCACATGAATCGTCCGATTTCCTCCAACCCGTTCGAATTCCCGTTCCTGTAACACCCGTAAAAGCTTCACTTGCAACGGCAGGCTCATTTCGCCGATTTCATCGAGAAAGATCGTCCCTCCGTTTGCCAGTTCAAAACGGCCCATCCGCGCATGAGTGGCCCCTGTGAACGCGCCTTTTTCATGTCCGAAAAGTTCCGATTCCAGTAGGTTTTCAGGGATGGCTCCGCAATTCACCGGGACCAGCGGACGATCCTTTCGAAGACTATTGAAGTGGAGCATGCGAGCCACCAACTCCTTGCCGGTGCCGCTCTCACCTTGAATCATGACCGTGCTGTCGCTGTCGGCGACTTTTTGGACGAACTCCGTCACTTGTCGGATCGGCTCGCTGGCGCCGACCATCTGTTCCAACCGATATTGATCGCGTACGGCCTTCCGCAAGAGGTGGTTTTCTTGCCGAAGCCGAAGGAACTCCGCCGCCCTCCGAACCACCACGGCCACGGCTTCAAGGTCAAACGGCTTGGTAATGAAGTCGAACGCCCCGGACTTCATGGCACGAACCGCTGTTTCAATGGTGCCGAAT
>JAICWG010000129.1 GCA_025934915.1 Nitrospira sp. | reverse complement strand
GCCACGATAGGGGAACGGGCAAACTGGCAGACCGTCGAACGGTATGTGCAGCGGCAAGGGCAGCCTCACGACGATCTCCGGCAGCTCCGAATGTTTTAGTTCTGTGATACCCCGCAGCTTGCTGCGGGGAGCTTCATTCGCATCGGCGGCGCCGGCGCACACCAAGTGCGGGGTCACGGTATGCATCCCATCTGGAATCGGCTTGACCGGCTTGTTCATCGCTGTCTCCTTTCGGTTGAACGGTTTCAGTGATTTTTCTCGGCTTCTTATGTTGCAGCAACGCTCGCGTGGTTCTAAATTCTATCCTCCCGCCATGGCCCCCACAATCAGGAACGGCTCGCTTCCCGTGACCACGGCGTCAGGCAGCGGCATATCCGGCGATTCGTGGGAGAGGTCCTGCTCGCAGGCGAAAAAGCGCACGAATGCCCGGCGCTTCTGTGTGACGTGATCACGGACTGTTCCACGTAACATCGGATAGCGGGCTTCAAGCGCATCGAGGACTGCACGTTGCGTCACCGGACCGTTGACCTCAATGGTCACTTCACCGCTGACGCGTGCCAGGGTCCGCAAATGTGCCGGGAGTACGACTCGAATCATTTCTTACTCGTCGGAGCTAATGGCGTATAGCCTATGCAGCGATGACTGCGACCGAGAACAAAGCTGGCGGCCATTTTCAGCAGCCATCACAGCGTCTGGACTTCGACGGACAAGACCGCCGGCAGATCCCTTACAATCGGCGCCCAACTGCCACCGCCATCGGCCGAGCCATAGACCTGGCCGCCGGTCGTTCCAAAATAGATGCCGCAGGGATCGAGCTGATCGACGGTCATCGCATCTCGCAGAATATTGACGTAGCAATTCTCTTGCGGCAAACCCTTCGTCAGAGCCTCCCACTCGTTGCCTCCGGTGCGGCTACGGTACATGCGCAGTTTGCCGTCGGGCGGATAATGTTCCGAGTCGCTCTTGATGGGAACGACATAGATTGTGTTGGGCTCATGGGCATGCACGTCGATCGGAAAGCCGAAATCGGTCGGCAGATTACCGCTCACCTCGTGCCACGACTCGCCGGCATCGTCGCTACGCAGCACATCCCAGTGCTTTTGCATGAACAGCACATTCGGCCGCGACGGGTGCATCGCAATGCGGTGCACACAGTGGCCGACATCGGCATCCTGGTCGGGCAATTCATATTGCGATTTCAAGCCGCGGTTGATCGCCCGCCATGTCTTGCCCCCGTCGTCGGTCCGGAACGCGCCGGCCGCGGAGACGGCGGTATAGATGCGCTGAGGATTCGTCCGGTCCAGCATGACCGTATGCAAGCACATCCCTCCGGCGCCAGGCTGCCACAGATTTCCCTTCACATCGCGGAGCCCGGCAAGCTCCTGCCACGTCCGCCCGCCGTCAGTCGAACGGAATAAGGCTGCGTCCTCGACTCCGGCATAGACTGTATCGGGATCAGTCAAGGACGGTTCGAGATGCCATACCCGTTTGAATTCCCACGGACGCTGTGAGCCGTCGTAATGCTGATGCGTCGTGAGCGGTTTTCCTGTTTCAGCGGAAGTGTCGTACAGAAACATGTTGCTTTCACCCTTCGGCATGCTGTCGGACCCCATGAGATCTTCGGGTTTGGTTCCGGGGGCATTCCAGGTTTTCCCGCCGTCATCTGAGCGTTGAATGACTTGCCCGAACCAACTACTGGTTTGAGAGGCATACAACCGATTCGGGTCAATTGGTGAGCCTTTGATATGGTACAGCTCCCATCCTCCGAAATGCGGGCCTTGTACCTCCCACCGTTTGCGCGCGCCGTCGGATGTGAGAATGAATGCACCCTTGCGGGTGCCGACCAGTACTCGAACACTGCTCATTGCACAGCTCCTTTCTTTCGACGACCGTTTTTTGACGGTCAGTCCACAGCCTCTCGTAAGCTAGTCGTTCGACTGCCAGAAAATCGACAGCGGCGTGAAGGCGCTGCAGAATTCATGGTATGAGCGAAAGACATACAGCTGCTCCTTTATCCTGGTGCCATGCGCCATTCGTGATTTGCTCTCAACGTTCCGATTACTGTTTCCTGGTGTACATGATTTCCAGGAACTTCATTTCCTTTTCCTTTCCGTGTGCGCCGTACATCTCGAAAATCTGGTTGTCGCTGTCGACGATCTTCCGCACGGCACGATGCGTCATCTTGCCGCCACCGGGCTCGGGATGCGACCCTCGCAATGTAATGGTCTTGCCGTCAGGGCTTGCCGTGCCTTCCATGAAGAAGATGCCGGTGCCCATTGTGTCGATCCAGACCGTGATATATTTCTTGGTCAGGTTGTCATACCCGTCTATGCCGACTCCCGAGTAAGGCTGTCCCATCATTTGAGCGGTATATTCCTGATAGAGAAATCGCCCATCGAGCAGCATCTTCATTTCCGCCGTGCCCGTGGATTCCGTCGGCGGCTTACCCGGCTCCATCCATTCCTTGGTCTGAGTCGTCCAGCTACCGGCCAATGAAGCGAACAACTTGTGCGGCTCGCCGGGCTGAGCCAGTTTCTTCCACACCTCCATCATCTCTTGAGGGTCTATGGCTTTCTCATGCTTTTTCTCTTTCGCGAAAACCGGCGCGACAGTCAGCATGATACACAGTGTGGTTGTTGCTAAGGGTCTCAACTGCATGGTGGCCTCCTGGTGGGTTAGCAAGCCTTTGGGCTTGTCGGTTGTCATAAGGTAGTCGTTCTGCACGCTAAGAATCGACATTCGTTACGCTTGCGACTCCTTTCGAGTCAATCCTTGATCTCCGGCTCGACGAGTCGTGCCAAGTTCCGTAGTGATTCCTGCCAACCCAGATAGCAGGCTTCCAGCGGAATCACATCCGGAAGCCCACTCTGCTCAATGCTGAGGTCCGTGCCGACCGACACGTCCTTGAGCGTGACCGTGACCCGGATTTCCCCAGGCAGATTCGGATCATCGAAATTGTCCGTGTAGCGAAGGCGCGCATTGGGCACGAGTTCGAGGTACTCACCGCCGAACGAGTGGCTCTTGCCGGTGGTGAAGTTGGTGAACGACATCTTGTACTTGCCTCCGACCCTCACCTCTATCTGATGCATCTTGCCGGTAAAGCCGTTGGGCGGCAGCCACTTGGTCATGGCGTCGGCATCAAGGAATGCGCGATAGACTTTTTCGGGCCTGGCGGCCAAGACTCGGTGCAGGCGAACAGTGTTTGTTGTAGACATCGTTGCTTCTCCTTTCGCCCCGTAGATTGACGATAATGGTTCGTGGAACTTTTATGATCTCGACCACGCGGTCGCAGCGGAGCCTCTATCTGTGAGTCGACGCATGCCGGTCAAATCGACAGGCTTAAATAGTCATACTGACGATTTCTTGAGCACGACATGTATGGCGGGTCGCTCAGGCTTTCGCACCCATAGCCTTCGCGCCGCTTCCGCGCCGCGCTACCTCGATGGCGGCGACGTCGATCTTCTGCATGGTCATCATCGCATCGAACGCGCGCTTGGCCTCATCGCCGCCGGCCGCCATCGCCTCCATCAGCACGCGCGGCGTGATCTGCCAGGAGACGCCCCACTTGTCCTTGCACCAGCCACACTCACTCTCCTGACCGCCATTGTCGACAATGGCGTTCCAGTAGCGGTCGGTCTCCGCCTGGTCGTCGGTCGCGATCTGGAATGAGAAGGCTTCGTTGTGCTTGAAGGCGGGACCGCCATTGAGCCCGAGACAGGGAACACCGGCGACGGTGAAGTCCACCATTATTACGTCGCCCGCCTTGGTGGAGGGGTTATCGCTCGGAGCGCGGTAGATCGCGCCCACGGCGCTGTCGGGAAAGGTCGCCGCGTAGAAACGAGCAGCAGCTTCCGCGTCCTTGTCGTACCATAGGCAAATCGTGTTCTTGGCAATCGCATTCTTGGCCATGTCGTGTCCTTTCGATTTGAGAAATGTCGGATGCTTGCTTTCGTTCCTGCTGCGTCGTGCCCTATAGCGTCGACAGCGTCGACGCGGGTTCCGAGACGTCTTGGCCGCATTCGCTCCCTCATGTTGCAAGATGTTGAGGGCGGGCCCGCTGCAACGACGGGTTAAGCGTCACCTTGGCCGATTCTTTTTTAATCGCACTGCGACCTGAAGCACACCGCGGAAGCCCATTGGCGCGGCTTTCTCGGCTTCTTGGCATACCAGAGGAAGGGAACGATTTTGGCCAGGGTCGTCATATTCTTTTTTCCCTTTCATCTCATCCGGCGCTCTTCAAGCGTTGATCTAAGATTTTCTGGTGTACGTGATCTCCGCAATTCTCATGTCTTTGCCTCGGCCTTCTCCCAGAGCGCGACGACATTGCCTTCGGGATCTGCGAAGTCCGCCATGAACCCCCACTCTCCGATGGAATATTTGGGGGTCACGACCTTTCCACCGCCGGCCTCGATGGCCTTCAGCGTCTTGTCGATCGACTCCGTTTGCACGACGACTGACGGATGCTCGTCTTTGGATTTGCGCTTATAGAACCCTCCGTTGATCCCGCCTGGCTCAATCGGATTCTTATCTTTATCGACCGCTGTGGTGGTGGCCATGGCTCCCTCATCGCCCCACAGGTCTATCTTCCAGTCGAACACTGCTTCATAGAACTTCTTCGCCTTCTGAAAGTCCGATGCCGGAATTTCAAACCATGCGACTTTGTTCTTCATCTGTTCCTCCGTATGCTTAGAAATAGTTATGAGAATTGTCGGCCATCCCTATTGCCGGCGCTCATTGCGCCATTTCTCTTTATCGTTTCCCGCTCTTCTGGAGTTGCTCGGCTTTCGCAAACACTCGTTGCTCCTGCTCTCTTAGTTCCGGCGTGAACTCGGCGCCGAAGTCGTCCGCTTCGAAGACTTGACGAATTTCGATCTCCGACTCTCCCGGCATGGGATTGGGACAGCGTTTCACCCAGTCGATGGCTTCCTGTTTCGATTTGCACTGCCAGATCCAGTAGCCGGCAATGAGTTCCTTCGTCTCGGCGAACGGGCCATCGATGATGGTGCGCTGCTCCCAGAAAACCTGACACGCGCGCCCTTGGAACTCGGCTGGAGCCCATCACCGGCGAGCATCACTCCGGCGTTCACCAACTCTTCGTTGAATTTGCCCATTTCGGTCAACAGTTGTGCGTTCGGCATGACACCCGCTTCCGACTCTTTTGTCGCCTTCACAATGACCATGAATCGCATATCAACCTCCTATGCCGTCCTGTTTGTCGGTTTGGTCGATGCTTTTGTTTATCTATAGTCGAACGAGTAGACCTGAAATCGACATCGATCTTCAATGTTCTTATTCGTTCCAAAAACGCTTTGTGATTTCCACACTTCATTCAGGCGGTTATGAGAGAATCACGCCGCGCGCCATGCCGGCTGCGAGAAAGGGGATGAAAGCGACCACGATCCTTCGATTCGTGGTAAAGATCGACCCAATCGGCGATGATGAAGCTACGGAAATCCTGCGATCCCAGCTCATTCTTCTAGTCTTTGATCCCTAGGTGACACTGCATCGTCTTCCCAGGCGCTACAGAGAATCACCTGAATTCCACTGTTTCTCGTTTTCTCTGATCGCTCACGCGGCCATCACACCGCCGTCCACCGACAGGATACTGCCGGTCGTCCAGCGTGACTCATCGGACGCGAAATAGACCGTCGCTTCAGCAACCTCCTCCGGTTGCCCGAGCCGACCCGTTGGATGCATGCCTTCGAACCAGGCTTTGGCCTGTGGATCCTTCAACATGTCTGCGACGGGTGGGGTAATAACCCCAGCGGGGCAAATGCAGTTGCATCGGATGTTCTGTTTCGCATAGTGCACCGCCACTGTCTTGGTGAGCATGATGACTCCCGCCTTGGCCGCTTGATAAGCATGGCCCTCAAAGCCGGGGATGGCCTTGAGCCCGCCGACTGTGGAGATATTCAGGATCGAGCCGCCGCCTTGCTGCAGCATCTGAGGAATTGCCGCGCGAATGAATCGGAACGGCCCCTTCATGAATACATCAAAGGTCTCATCCCAAATCTGATCGGTAGTCTCGTGGAGTCGCGCAGCGTGGAACAGGTTGCCTGCGTTATTGACCAGGGTGTCGAGACGGCCGAAGGCGCGGACAGTAGCTGCCACCGCTTGCTGCACGTCCTGTTCGTTGGTCACGCTGCCTGGAAGCGCCAAAGCCCGTCCGCCCTTTCGCTCAATGTCTCCGACGACGCGCTCCAGCTCATCCTTCCGCCGTCCGGTGATCGCGACCTTCGCGCCTTCCCGAGCAAAAACCTTCGCAATCGCCTCACCGATCCCAGTTCCTCCACCGGTCACAATGGCTATCTTATGTTCGAGTCTCATGTGTCCTCCTAACCTGTCCTATAAATTGTCTATTCCCATAGACTGTCCGTCCCCCGTTCCTAGAACGGTGTGATTGAATTGAGTTGAATAGCTATCTTGCACGGGACTACGTTTTCACCCAATCGACCGTTCTGGTCCATTCCTGAAAGGTCATCAGTGGAATTCCGAACTTCTGCTTCAACGCAGGAATGTTGATGGCGTACCCGACCTCGTTGAACCAACGAAACATCGTGGCCATATCATGTCCCATGACGGCTTCGGCTCGGTCCAATGGGAACTCCTGGAACCGAATCGGTCGCCCCGTCGCTTTCGTCAGGACCATTGCCGCTTCGGAGATCGTCAATTCATCTCCGGCCAAGTCGATAGCCTGTCCGAGAAAATCATTGGGACGAACGAACGCCGCCGCACCGAATTCACCGATATCTCTCAATGCCACCATCGCAAGCGTTCTATCCGGCCGCATCGGCATGGTGAGGACGCCCTCAGGGGAGGGTTTCGAAAAAGTAGTAAAGTTTTCCATGAAAAAGACGGGGCGCAGAATTGTCGCGGGCAATCCGACCCTCTCGATATGTTGCTCGACTTTCCACTTGCTTTCAAAGTGCGGAATTCCTGTATGACGATGGGCGCTACCCACGGAGGTATAGACATAGTGCGAGACCCCGGCTTGTTTTGCAGCATCCGCCAACATCACCCCTTGGCGAACTTCTTCGTCCATCCCGGCCTCGAATGGAGTGGACATGGCGAAGACCCCTTGCACTCCGCGCAGTGCCGCCTGCAAGTCAGCCTGATTCGTCAGGTTCCCTTTGACCACCTCGGCTCCGGCTTTCGCGAGGGCAGTCGCCTTCTCCAGACTCCTCGTCATGACACGGACTTTCTTCCCTTTTTGAAGCAGAGCATTGGCCACTGCGCTTCCTTGCTGTCCTGTCGCTCCAGTCACTAGAATGAGTGTCGTCTGAGTCGTCACGCAACACCTCCATTTTTAACTGCGCCTCCGCCTCTTCGCTCGTTGAGGCCTTGCTGGACAGCCTTTTTGAACATCCTGAAGATATTCTGGCGTGAGCACCGCCCGAACCCCCCCGGTCATATTGTTGGCATCAACGGAACCTCTTATTTGGAACAATCCGTTCAGCCCTGCGCTCCCACGGTGAGCAGTTCCTCATCCTCGGAATCGAGCGCGAGCTCTTCAGGTTCCAGGACCGGTTGGTGTTGGGCGGCGATCAATGAATAAAAGACGGGTACGACGAACAGCGTGAACAGCGTGCCGACCGTCATCCCGGTGACCAACACCATGCCGATGCTGTTGCGGGCGGCTGCGCCGGGTCCTGTTGCCAACACCAACGGGAGATGGCCGAAGACCGTAGCGGCCGATGTCATGAGCACCGGCCGCAGTCTGGTCAACGAGGCTTCGCGCACCGCCATCGCTTTCGTGAGTCCGCGAGCCTGTAACTGATTCGCGAATTCCACGATGAGAATGCCGTTCTTTGCGATCAGCCCCACGAGCGTGATCAACCCTACTTGCGAATAGATATTGATCGTCGTCAGGTCCAGAAAACTGAAGACCAGAGCGCCGGAGATGGCAAGCGGCACGGATCCCAACAGCACGATCAACGGATCGCGGAAACTTTTGAATTGGGCGGCCAGCACCAGATAGATCAGGACCACCGCAAAGCCCAGCGTGACAGTGAGAGCTGCTCCTTCCTGGCGCAGTTGCCGCGATTCGCCCGCATAGTCGAGGACGATGCGCGAACCGCTTGCTGCTGCTGCGGTTTCGAGGACATGCAATCCTTCTTCCTTCGTCGCACCGGGTTTCACGCCCCCGAAGATCCGAACGGAATTGCGCTGCTGAAAACGGTTCAAAGTGCGCGGCGCGGTGCTCGTCTCGATGTGCGTGAACGTGGACACCGGCACCAGCTGACCACTCGGCGTCTTGATCTTCAAATCGAGCAGGGGACCAACCGTCGCACGGTCGTTGTCCCCGAGCTGTGGGATGACCTTGTAACTACGATCGAAGTAGTTGAACCGGTTGACATAGGCGCCGCCGAGCATTGTGCCGAGCTCCCGGCCGACGCCTGCCAGATCAAACCCTAAGTCGGCCAGACGTTCACGATCAAGAACGACACGCGCCTCAGGGAGATCGATTTTGAGATCCGTGTCCACATACATGAACTTGCCGCTCTGCCAGCCGGCTCCGAGCACGGCGCCGACCGTGCCGAGCAGTTGCTCGGCCGGCAGGTCGCTTTCCAGCACCAGCTCGACGTCGTATTGGCCGGGTGTCGGCAACGGGGGGTCCAATCGCGGGAACACGCGCAGTCCTGGCACTTGCGATACGGCGCCATACACTTCGCCATACATCTGCTCGGTGGAACGCGTCCGTTCATGCCAGTCCTTCGCAACCAGGCCCCCGAATCCACCCCAGGCGGTCGTGAGCCCCCACGTGAATTCCGTTTCAGGAAATGACGTGATCGCTCGTACGATCTGTAGGTGCTCACGGTTCGTGGCGGCCACCGTGGAATCAGGGGATGCTTCGAAGAAGAGGCTGATGTGACTCTGATCTTCCACAGGGGCGAGTTCTTGGCGTGAAAAGAGATACAGCGGCCAGGCTGCGACCATGATTAAGAGCGCCGCAACCACGATACCCCAGCGCATCCCCAGCGCGCCCTCGAGCAGTCGCGCATATGTGCGGCGGATGCGATCGAAGCCGTTGTTGACCAGCGCGGTCAGCCGGCCTTCCTTTCCCTGGGGATGGACGAATCGCGAACTCATGACCGGCGAGAGCGTGACCGCGACGACACCGGACAGGACCACTGCGACCGCAAGGGTGATGGCAAATTCCAAGAACAGCGAGCCGGTCAGTCCGCCCTGAAACGCGATGGGTGTATAGACCGTGGCGAGGGTAATCGTCATCGCGATGATCGGGCCGACGAGCTCGCGCGCGCCGGTCAACGCCGCCTCGATTCGCGATCGACCTAGACGCACGTGCCGCTCCACATTTTCGACGACGACGATCGCATCGTCCACGACCAGCCCGACCGACAAGACGATGGCGAGCAACGTCAGAAGATTAAGGCTGAAGCCGAACGCGAACATGAAGATGGCGGCCCCGATCAGCGACACCGGCATGGCGACGAGCGGCACGAGCGCCGTGCGCACCGACCCCATGAAAAGAAACACCACCAGTGCGACGATCAAGATCGTCTCCGATAACGTCTTGGTAATCTCCGCCAGGGCATTCCGCATGAACATTGTGCCGTCCCACACGAGTTTCATGTCGATGTCGGAGGGCAGGGTCGGCCGGACGCGTTCCATCTCGTCGCGGAGCCGATGCGCAACATCGATCTCGTTCGTGCCCGGCACCGGCCAGATCCCAAGATAGACTCCTTGTGCCTGGTTGTACTTCGCGACCATGTCCGCTTCTTCGGCTTCCCGCTCGACCTTCGCGACGTCCTTCAGACGGACGATGGCGCCGCCCCGGTCGGTGACGATGAGCTCTTGGAATTCTTGGGCCGAGCGCAGGTCGGTATTCGCGAGCAGATTGATCTGGGCGAAGTTGCCCTTCGTCCGTCCCACTGCGGCCAGATAGTTGTTGCGGAGAAGCGCCCCTTGCACATCACCGGGAGAGAGATTGAACGAGGCGAGGCGATCCGGATCGATCCAGATACGCATGGCGATCTGACGGCCTCCCTCGATAGTCACTTTCTGAACGCCGGACAGCGTCGAGAATTGCGGTTGCAACGTACGCAGGAGCCAATCAGTGAGAGCCGGGACCGTGCGTTCCGTTGATGTGAAGCTGAGATAGAACGATGCGTACGGTCGATCGGCCCGCTGTACCTCAATGACGGGCGGTTCGGCCTGAGGCGGCAGTTCGGCGCGCACCTGTTGAAGCCGTGCCGTGACTTCGGCCAGGGCCGCCGTGCTGCTGTGATTTAACTTTAAGTGAACCGTCACCGTGCTGACACCGGCTCGACTGGTCGACTCCACGTAATCGACGCCGCTGATCGCTGAGACGACCCGCTCGATCGGCGTGCTGAGGAAGCCCCGCACAGTCTCTGCGCTCGCGCCGTAGTAGACGGTTGTGATGATGACCGATGAGCTTTCGATCTTCGGATATTGCTGCACCGGCAGGGTCATGAGCGCTCGCCATCCTGCGAGCATGATGACAAGATTTACGACCACGGCCAGGACCGGATGTTTTACGAAGATATCGGTGAACGATCGCATGGTATATCCTTATTCCTTCTTCGACGGATGATCGGCTCAGTCTTTGCTGACAGTTTGTGGTTGAGCCTGCTTCTGTGTGGAGGCTTCTGGTGCAACCGCGATGAGCACACCTTCACGCAACTTGAACGATCCCGACGCGGCGACGGTCTCGCCGGCATCGAGTCCGGCGTGAATCACGATCTGATCGCCGACCATCGTGCCGCTTTCCACTTGCCGCACATGCGCGCGAGTCTTGTGATCCTGGTCCGGCGCGATCACGAATACCTGATCGCCGCCTGGTCCCTTACGCAACGCGCTGACCGGGATGGCGACAGCCTTGCGCGAGAGACCGACAGGAACTCGAACCCGGACTGATGCGCCGGGGACCAGCATACCGCGCATACCGCGCGTACCATCAACCCGCGCCCGCACCATGGCATTGCGAGTCGTCGGATCGACGCGCGCATCGAGGGCGACGATGTTGGCTCTGATGGCAGGGGCGTCGCTGGCCACAAACACGTCGACCGTCTCGCCATCTCGTAAGCCGGCTGCGACCTGCTGGGCAACCGTGAAATCGACATGGACCCCTTCGCCGATGCCCTGCAGCGTTGTGAGCAGGGTTCCGTCGTCCAGGTATTGACCGGGGTGAACATCGGCGATACCGACGCGCGCTCGGAACGGCGCACGGATGGTCTTCTTGGCGATGATCGCCTTGGTACGGGCAATCTGGGCGTGGGCGATATCCAAGTCGGCACGAGCCCGGTCGACTTCCTCCTGAGTTGTGGCGAGTTCCTGATTGAGGTTCTGCCGCCGATTGAGCACCGTCTTGGCAAGAGCGGCCTGGGCCTCCTGCGCCTTGAGGTCGGCTGCTTCGACGGAGACGTCGAGCGCGACCAGCAAGGTGCCGGCTTCCACGATCTGGCCCGGCGTGAGCCGGACTTCACGGACAGTCCCGGCAAGTTCGTTCTTCAGCATGACCGAACGTAAGGCTAGCACCGTCCCGATAGAGGTGGTGGTCTGTCGATGCTCCATCTCGCGTGCGACGGCGACGGTGATGGACTCCATCGGCTCCGGTTGGTTTGCAGAGGTCGCCACAGAGCCTTGAAGGGATTCGTATTTCCAGGCAACGAGCCCGATGCCCGTTGATAGTACCAACGCGAGAAGTAAGACTGTTCCGATCCAGTTACGACGATTCATGAGAACGGCCCTCCAAAGTGCTTGCATCGGGAATCATGTAGAGATTCTCTCCTAAATCACATTTGAGTGAGGGAACAGCAACGACTGTTCCAGCCCGGTTTGAAGTCAAGACAGAGCTCTCAACCGTCTGATGTAACAAAGAATTGTCATGCTCATTCGTTAACATAGGAAAGGGGATATGCGAAGGTGACGAATTCAATCCGTCGGCCATTCGTCAGATGACGAAATGTCGGCATGAGACGGCTTGGGAATGCCGGACAGGACGGTAGGCATTACGATGGGCGGGCAATCCCGAGCTTCTGTATCTTCGATTGGAGGGTGGTCCGTTTCATCCCGAGTTTGACGGCGGCACCCCCAGGGCCACCGAGAGTCCACTTTGAATCGCGCAAGACTTTCAGAATGTGCTTCCGTTCGGCCTCT
>JAICWG010000291.1 GCA_025934915.1 Nitrospira sp. | reverse complement strand
GCTGGTCGGCTTCATCGTGCTGCTGTTGCTCGGCTCCTGGCGGGCCACTGTCATCGTCTGGACGTCGATCCCGCTGTCCATCTTGACCGCGATCATCGGTCTGCATTGGCTTGGGGAGTCGATCAACGTCATGACCTTGGGCGGGCTGGCCCTGGCGGTCGGGATCCTCGTGGATAATGCGATTGTGATGATCGAAAATATCGATCGCCATCTCGAGATGGGCAAGCCGCTGGAACAGGCTATCATCGACGCCGCCAATCAGATCGTCGTGCCGACGCTCGTCGCGACTCTCTGCATCGCGATCGCTTGGCTCCCGCTCTTCGGGCTCACCGGTAGTTCCGGTTATCTGTTCAAACCCATGGCGGAGGCCGTCATGATCGCGATGCTCGCCTCGTTCATCCTTTCGTTCACACTGGTGCCGACTATGGCAAAATATATGATGAGGGGTCACCATGTCGCAACCGCATGAAGATCAACAGCACGGACAGCCAGGCACGGAGCCATCGCGGAATGTCTTCGTCCGCTTTCAGAAGAAGTTCGAGCGCCGATTCAACCAGTTTCGCGAAGGCTACGGGTCGTTGTTGGAGTGGGTGATCGCTCGTCGCCGCGCCTTCGTCACTGTTTCGCTCGTCATCGCGGTGGCATCAATGAGTCTGTTTTTCTTCCTCGGCCGCGATTATTTCCCGGAAATCCGGTCGGGGGTTCTGCAAATGCATATGCGGGCACCGCTCGGCACACGCATTGAGGTGAGTGGGCGCTTGGCCACGTTGGTGTCCGCCAGTATCGAAGAGCTGTTGCCCGATCAAGTCGAAAACATCGTCAGCAATTGCGGTCTGCCGGTCGGGCCGCATAACCTCGCGTTCATTCCGACGCCGACGGTCGGCTCTCAGGATTGCGATTTGACGATCCTTTTGAGAGACGAAAAGTCCCCCGTATGGGAGTACCGGCAGATCGTCCGCAAGGGCTTGAAAGAGCGGTTTCCGGGGACCGAATTCACGTTTCAACCGTCCGATCTGACCGCCAAGATTCTCAACTTTGGCGCGCCCGCGCCGATCGACGTGCAGGTCAACGGCCCGGACATCTACGCCAGCTATGAGTTTGCCAGGAAATTGATGGACAAATATCGCGAGATTCCCGGCGCCACAGATGTGGTCATTCAGCAAACCATGCGCACACCGACCATGATGGTCGAAGGGGACCGTACGTTCGGACTCGGGGTCAATAGGACTCTGTCAGATATGGCCGACAACCTGCTCATGACGACCGCCGGAAGCCAGCAAGTCGATCAGGTCTACTGGCTCGATCCCTCAACCGGCATGTCGTATCTGATCAATGTCTATACGCCGCAACCCTTCATCAATAGTGTCAATAGCCTCAAGACCGTCCCGGTCGATTCATCGAACGATACCACCACTAACGAAGTGCAACTCCTCGGCAATTTAACCGATCTGTCGGTGGAGGGAACGCCGGGCGTGGTCACGCACGGCAACATCATGCCGCTCTTCGACATCTATGTCTCGACCGAGGGGCGCGACCTCGGTGCCGTACTGGCGGACGTTGAAAAGGTTACTCACAGCCTGAAGCACGAGAAGCCCCGCACGGCTGAAATTGAGATCCACGGCCAAGCCGAGCTGATGCGGGATGCCTATTTCGAGCTGATCTTCGGGCTGCTCGCCGCGATCGTGTTGATTTATCTGTTGATCGTGGTCAATTTCCAATCCTGGCTTGACCCCTTCATCATCATCACCGCCTTGCCCGGGGCGCTGGCGGGCATTGCCTGGGCCTTGTTCCTGACCCATACGAGGCTGTCGGAACCAGCGCTGACGGGCGCCATCATGTGTATGGGCACAGGGACCGCCAATTCGATCCTCGTGGTGTCCTATGCGCGCGAGCGGCTCCAAGAGCACGGCAACGCAATACTGGCCGCGATCGAAGCCGGGACGACTCGGTTCCGTCCCGTGCTCATGACCGCCGCGGCCATGATTATCGGGATGGTCCCCATGGCCACGGGCTATTCACAGAACGCGCCGCTGGGTCGCGCCGTCATCGGCGGCTTACTCATGGCCACGCTCTTCACCCTGTTTTTCGTGCCTTGCGTGTATGCCATCATTTACAACCGGCGTACGGCTGCGCTAGAGAAGGAGATCTCATGATCACGACATCCGTTCGATCACGTATTGCCATTGTTGCCGTCATTCTGTGTGGACTCTATCTCGGTTATCGGATGCAAGAGGCCAACGGCGATGCCGCCTTGTTGCACAACAAGACGCTCGAAGAGGCCGTCCCCACCGTCGCGGTCGTTGCGGCCAAGCCGCTTCCGGCGACCGAAACCATTGTGCTGCCCGGCAATATCGTCGGCTGGTACGAAGCGCCGATCTACGCGCGCGTCACGGGCTATGTGAAGATGTGGCACAAGGACTATGGTGACCACGTGAAGGCCGGCGACCTCCTCGCCGAAATCAGCACGCCGGATCTCGATGCCGAATTTCAACAGGCTCATGCGGATCTCGAATCCGAACGCGTCAAGTATAAGCTCGCTGAGGTGACCGCGAAACGCTGGATCGCGCTACGTCCGAGTCATGCGGTCTCCGAGCAGTCGATCACGGTGCAGGAACAAAACATGAGGGCCCAGGCAGCCGTGGTGAAGGCCGCTCAGCAGAAAGTCAAGAACATCGAAGCGTTCATCGGGTTTAAAAGAATCGTCGCCCCCTTCGACGGAATCGTCATCCAACGGAACATCAACGTCGGTGACTTGGTCAGTAAGGAGGGTAACCTCAGCACTCCCAATGCGAAAAGCAACCTATTTACGGTAGCCGTCGTGGATAAGTTGCGTCTTTTTGTCAGTGTGCCGGAGGCGTTCGGGCCGTTTCTCAATCCGGGCTTGACGGCGGACGTGACCGTGCCGCAGTTGCCTCACCGGCATTTCAACTTCAAGTTTCTGACCGTGGCCAAGGGATTCGATGTAGGCACGCGCACCGCGACTACGGTGTTCACGATCGAGAACGAGGACCGCGCGCTCTGGCCCGGCTCGTACGCTCAAGTCCACCTGACGACGCCGATCGATCGACAAGCCTTCACGATGCCATCTACTGCGTTGGTGTTCCAGGAGAAAGGCACACAAGTCGCTTTGGTGATGGAGGACGACCGCATCCACCTGAAAACCATTAAGATCAGCAAACTCATGGACCAAATTGTTGAAGTTGAAGAGGGACTTTCAGCCGGCGATCGCATTGTGAACAACCCGAGTGCCGCGTTGTTGGAAGGCAACAAAGTGCGCATCGTCACACCCACTGCCGGCTATGATCTTGTCACGGGAGAAAAACCGGCACCAGAAGCAGCCGCGCCAAAGGCGCCAAAGGAAG
>JAICWG010000222.1 GCA_025934915.1 Nitrospira sp. | reverse complement strand
GCACCTGAAATCGTCGCCCGTGGCCGTTCGGCGGCTGAGCTTCGGGCAGCCCGAGCCCTGGCTGCTGGCGCGGCTCGCGGAACTGAATGGGAAATTCAAAGAGCCGTTCGCCGCGCTGGAATTCGGCGGCACGGTCAACCGGACGGTGTAACCGTGCCTTGATTAGAGTCGAGGTTGTGATGGTTGTGCTGACCTGAATCGACACACCGAACCGATGACTAGGGGTCTGTTCGAGATGTTACTGGATAGCGAGCAATCAATCCCGCTGCCGTGATGCAAAACTCGTATCGGACCACCAGCGTGGTCAAAAACAAAAGGAGGACAACAGATGGACTGGAGTGAACCATTGGATTATCAATATCTGAAGGCGGCCAACCCTGAAATGCCGGCGGTCCCGATTAAAACCTTTTCCGGCGAACTCCACCGTGAGGGGCTGACACGCGTCATCCATTTCGATCACGCGAAGGACCTGAAGACTGGCTATCCGGCGACGAGTCCTAACTGTCTCGCCAGCTATGTACGTATCTGCGCTGGCGAGTCGATCACCACGGACATCGAAGCGACCTCTCATCTCTTTTACATCTTACGCGGCGAAGGCCGAACAGACACGTCGTCTGGGGCCGTATCCTGGCGGCAGGACGACCTTATTACGCTACCGGCCTGTGAACGGATCACGCACACGGCCACAGAGGACACGGCGATGTATTGGGTTAATGATTCCCCACTGCTGCGATATCTGGGCGTTAAGCCGGTCCGCCCCACCTTTCAGCCCGTACACTATACGGCCGAGTGGCTGACGCGGGAGACGCGGAAGGCCGCCGACGATCCGGACGCCGCATCTTCGAACCGCATCGGCATTTTGCTCGCCAATCCTGCGTGCACACTCACCCGCACGGTGACTCCGACGCTGTGGTCATTGTTAGAACTCGTGCCGGCCGGCGCGGTCCTGCCACCCCATCGACATAATTCGGTCGCGCTCGACCTCGCCATTCGCGGATGCGGTCGAGGCTATACCCTGATAGGTCGCGAACTTGATGATGAGATCCACATCAAGGACTCCGTGCGTGTCGATTGGATGGACGCCTCGGCCTTCACGACACCTCCGATGCTGTGGCATGAACATCACAACGAGGGCGATGAAGAAGCCTGGCTGCTCCCGATCCAAGACGCGGGGCTCGTCACCTATGATCGCATCCTCGATATCCGTTTCGCCGCAGGCAGTCCTCCACGAAACACCGGAGTCACCGTGTTTTGAAGACGTGGAGCCGGCATGTCCGAGGTGGTCAGGCGTAGTGATATGAGACTGACCGCGGCGCTTGATACTGGCTCTTCGGGCACTGACGACAGCCCGCAGCGAACGTATGAGTGATCGGCGTGGTTCAAGGAACAGGCATGATCGGGCACTGCGCGGTACTGATGGAAAAGCGCATGCTCTGTCATCTGCCGGCATCGTTTTCCTGTTCGATGTGGACAACACGTTGCTGGATAACGATCGAGTGACCGAAGACTTGCGACAATATCTTGAGCGCGAAGTCGGCAGTGAGCGTCAGAAACGATATTGGACGATCTTCGAACAGTTGTGGGTGGAATTGGGCTATGCGGATTATTTAGGGGCCCTTCAACGGTATCGCGCCGAGTACCCCCGGGATCCGCATTTGTTGACGGTCTCGCATTTCTTGATCAATTACCCATTCGCCGACCGGCTGTATCCGAAAGCGCTGGAGGTGATCCAGCATGTCGCGCGTTGGGGCACTGTAGTGATCCTCTCGGACGGCGACGTCGTGTTCCAGCCTAGAAAGGTCGAGCGATCCGGTTTATTCGAAGCCGTACAAGGGCGCGTGTTGATCTATATTCACAAAGAACGAGAACTGGACGATGTGGAGCAGCGCTATCCGGCCCGGCATTACGTGTTGATCGACGACAAGCTCGGTATTCTCTCGGCCGTGAAGACCAGCTGGGGTTCACGCGTGACCACCGTGTTTCCTCACCAGGGCCACTATGCGCTGGACCAGCAGATACTGACTCGTTTTCCACCGGCCGATGTGACTATCGCCTGCATCGGAGATTTGCTCAATCACGATGTCTCGACCGTGCGACGCTGAGTGTTGAGAAGCCAGAAGCATGCCGGTGGCAGAGCCGACAGATAGTCAGACCATCGTGCGCTGCATGAAGCTACACCATTGTGAGCTTGAGCCGTTCGAGCCGCTGGTCTATAACTTCTAGAAGAGCAGGACACCACGCATGTTGAATGCGGATGTCGGCTATGTGGCAGAAACTACGCCGTGATCGATGAAGGGTGGGGTCTTTTATGGGTGTTCGAACAAACTCCGATGATTCTGTCAGGCGAAGCCGATGAGTTACCAACCCATTCAAAATTACGGCCTCATCGGCAATATGCGCACGGCGGCGCTCGTCGGTCTGAACGGATCGATCGATTGGCTGTGTATTCCGCATTTCGACTCTCCCAGCGTGTTTGCGGCCATTCTCGACGATGAGAAGGGCGGCCGGTTCGAGATCACTGCGACCGACACAGACATCTCTCAGAAACAGCTCTACTGGCCGGATACCAACGTGCTTGTGACGCGCTTCCATGCGTCGACCGGCATCGGTGAGATCCTGGATTTTATGCCCGTCGGTTTGCCTCCGGACTCGCCATGGCACCATCAACTGATTCGCCGGGTCCGCGTGACGCAGGGGAGTATGGAATTTCATGTCCGATGCCATCCCGCCTTCAACTACGCTCGAACTCCTCATCATACTCAGGTGACAAAGCAAGGAGTGAGGTTTCATTCGCCGGAGCTCAGTCTAGGGTTGGCGACCGATATCCCACTCACACAGGACGATCGAGGAGTTCAGGCAGTATTTTCCCTGCAAGAAGGGGAATCGGCTGTGTTCGTCTTGCGGCTCATTGAGGCCGACGAAAGCTCAGGCTCCTGGCCGCCGTTGGGCGAAGTCGATGACATGTTTGAGCATACCGTGAAATATTGGCGCCGTTGGCTCTCGCGATGCACCTACACCGGTCGGTGGCGGGAAATGGTCTACCGATCGGCTCTGTGCCTCAAGCTCCTCACGTTCGAGCCGACCGGCGCCATCGTGGCCTCGCCGACCTGTAGTTTGCCCGAAACTCCGGGCGGCGTGCGCAATTGGGACTATCGGTACACCTGGATACGCGATGCGGCCTTCACCGTCTATGGCTTCTTGAAAATCGGGTTCACCGAGGAAGCGGATCGCTTCCTGAAATGGTTGGCCGCGCGCGCGAAGGAGGTCGAGGCGGACGGCTCATTGCAGATCGTGTATGGAATCGACGGCCGTCACGATTTGACGGAGCAGACGCTCGACCATTTGGACGGCTACTGCGGCGCGAAGCCTGTGCGGATCGGCAACGGCGCGTACAAACAGTTGCAGTTGGATATCTACGGCGAACTCCTCGACGCCGTCTATCTGTACAACAAGTATGTGACCCCGATCGGTCACGACTCTTGGAGGAGAATCAGGCATCGGCTCGACTGGTTGTGCGACAACTGGCAACAGCCGGATGAAGGAATCTGGGAGACCAGAGGCGGGCGCCGACAGTTCGTCTACTCCAAGTTGATGTGTTGGGTTGCGATGGACCGAGGCCTTCGCTTGGCCGACAAGCGTTCTTTTCCCGCCGACCGCGCTCGTTGGCTGCGCGTTCGGGATCAGATTTATGAGGAGATCATGGAGCGGGGATGGAACGCCAAGCGGGGGGCGTTCGTTCAGCATTACGACAGCGACTCGTTGGACGCCTCGAACCTCATCATGCCGCTCGTCTTTTTCCTTTCACCGAACGATCCGAGGATGCTCGATACCTTGACGGCGATTATGCGCTCACCGAAATCCGGTGGACTGGTATCCGATGGGTTCGTGTATCGGTACGACAGCGAAACTGGGGAGGATGGCCTTCATGGAAAAGAAGGAACCTTCAACATGTGCACCTTTTGGCTGGTGGAGGCCCTGGCCCGCGCAGGCAGAATCGATCGCGCCAAACTGGAAGAAGCGCGCTTCCTGTTCGAACGGATGTTGGGCTATGCCAACCATGTGGGACTGTATGCCGAAGAGCTCGGAACCGGCGGGGAAGCGCTCGGTAACTTCCCGCAAGCCTTCACCCATTTGGCTCTGATCAGCGCCGCCTTTAACCTCGATCGGACATTGAGTGGCGGATCAACCAGAGAGAAACGATAGGGGTGGAGAATGGATCGGCTGCACGCTCGTCATGTGCGGATGAGGGTCATGGCATTCAGACGGGCAACGCGTGAGGACATCCCGGCCGTTCTCGATATGCAGGCGGCGAACTTCATCGACAGCCTGGAGGATGCGAAACGCCGGGATGGTTTTTTGTCGGTGAAGTTTACAGGTCAGCAACTCGAGGAAATGACAAGCCAGGTCGGGATCATCGTAGCCGCCGTCGAAGGTGGCTTGGCTGGCTACCTCTGCGCCTCTTCCTGTGAATTCAATCGACCATTCCCTCTGCTCGCCGCCATGATGCAGCAGTTCGATGCAATCGACTATCGCGGACGGTCGCTCGTGGCCTCTCGTGTATTCATTTATGGACCGGTTTGCATCGATCGGTCTTACCGTGGCCAGGGCCTCCTCCGCGGACTGTACGAAACACTGCTACAGGAAGTCGCCGGGCGGTATGACATCGGTGTAGCCTTCGTTGCCGACGATAATCCGCATTCTCTCCGTGTCCATGTGGATGGACTCGGAATGGCTCGAGTCGGAGAATTTGTCTTCTCCGGGAAGCCGTATCACATTCTGGCGTTTCATGTGAGATCCAAAAATGAAAATGGAGCGGCGAGTAAGTCATTCGCCGAAGATGTATGAGCGAGCAACACCAAGAGCTTTGGTTGATCCGACATGGTGAAACGGAATGGAGCGCGGCCAAGCGACATACGGGCCGGACCGATATCCCCCTGACACCGGCGGGCGAGCGCAAGGCTGCCGCGCTGGGACAGTTTCTGGCCGCTCGGCAATTTGGATTAGTGCTCTGCAGCCCGTTGCGCCGAGCGAGCGAGACCTGCCGGCTGGCCGGGTATGGTCAGGCGGCTCAAGTGACCGATGATCTGCTCGAATGGGACTATGGCGTCTATGAAGGAAAAACGACGCAGGAAATCAGGTCGGAACAACCTGGGTGGTCGATCTGGACGTCTCCAGTCGTCAAGGGCGAGTCGATCGAACAGGTCGGACACCGCGCCCAACGGGTGATCCAGCAGGCGCTGACGGTCAACGGCGACGTGGCGCTGTTCGCACATGCCCATATCCTGAGAATACTGACTGCGTGCTGGCTCGGTCTACCGCCCGATGCGGGGCGATTGTTCATGCTTCACACTGCCTCGATAAGCGTGCTCGGCTTCGAACGCGAAACGCGCGTCATCACTCGGTGGAACCTCCTACAGGAGGAGCATGTATGAAAGCACATTATTTGGGTCATGTGGTCTTCTACGTGAAAAACCTCAACCGATCGCTCGGCTTCTACCGAGACCTGTTGGGATTCAAGGAAGTCGGGCGGATCTTCAACGGAGCAGCCGCTGCCCTGACATCAGGCCGAACGCATCACGAATTGTTGTTGATCCAAGTCGGCGATGCTCCGGGGCCGCCGAAAGGATCTCGTCGAGGGCTTTATCATATCGGCATTAAAGTGGGAGACAGCTTGGATGAACTCCGACGCGCCAAGCAGGAGCTTGAACAGGCCGGCGTATCGATCGACGGTATGAGCGATCACACGGTGAGCCAGAGTCTCTATCTCAAAGATCCTGACGGCAACGAAGTGGAGCTCTACGTCGACGCCGATGAGTCGGTGTGGAAAAACAACCCGGCAGCGGTGCTGTCGCCGATCAAGCCGCTGCAGTTATAGCGTGATACAGATGTGAGGCGAAGGGAGCACAGGACATGAAAGCGGTTGGATATAAAAAGCCGTTGCCGATCGGCGAGGCTGAGTCGCTCATGGATATTGAGGTGCCGACGCCGACAGTGGGCGGGCATGACCTCCTGGTGAAGGTAGAGGCCATCTCCGTCAATCCGCTGGACGTGAAGGTGCGCACCAGGGACGCTCCGGATGGGATGCTTTACAAGATCTTAGGCTGGGATGCCGCCGGCGTGGTCGTTGCGGTGGGACCCGAATCCAAGCTGTTCAAGATAGGAGACGAGGTCTACTATGCGGGGTCCCTCACGCGTCCGGGGACGAATGCAGAATTTCACTTGGTAGACGAGCGGATCGTGGGCAAGAAGCCGAAGAGTCTCGATTTCACCTCCGCCGCGGCATTGCCACTCACAACGATCACGGCCTGGGAGCTGCTTTTCGATCGCTTCGGCGTTCGTCTGGGCAAGCCTTCCGACGCGGGTTGTTTGTTGATCGTCGGGGCGGCGGGAGGCGTCGGCTCGATCCTGATCCAGTTGGCACGTCGGCTGACCGGGCTCACGATCATCGCTACGGCGTCGCGTCCGGAAACCCGCCGGTGGCGCCTGGATCTCGGCGCACATTATGTCATCGATCACACAGAGCCATTGGTTGCGCAATTACGCGACATCGCGATTCCGCAAGTGGAGTTTATTGCCAGTCTCACCGCGACGGATAGGCACTATCCGGCGTTGGTGGAGACACTGGCTCCACAAGGGAAGTTTGGCCTCATTGACAATCCGAAGGCACTCGATGTCACGCTGTTGAAACGGAAGATCGCTTCGCTGCATTGGGAGTTCATGTTTGCGCGGCCTATCTTTCACACGTCGGACAT
>JAICWG010000175.1 GCA_025934915.1 Nitrospira sp. | reverse complement strand
TACACGGAACCCCCAATCGTTATTTCCCGACCCAGGACGAACGACGCGGTACCCTGACATCAACCGTTTCGCAGCATCCAGCACCGTCCCACGCAGGTCCAAGGCGATCTGCGTCCTTATCAAGAAGGTAACGTTATTTATACAATTCTATATAGTTGTGGGATTAAACACAAAGTTTGCTGAAGGCTAGATGCTGAGCGCTGGGTTCGCTAGTCCGCTTCCGGCTCTGAGCTGCCGTGCTGGTGGGACACCTTGTCTTCTTCGAACAGTTCCGCCATTTCCTCGGCCATGACATCACCATCATCCTGAATGGCGATCAGGGGAATTTCTTTTCTCTCCTTGGGTTTCTCTTCCGGCGAGGAGAGGTCAGGCTGTTTTGGATGCTCAGTCATGGAATTCAGTATACACCCAGGATATTGAAAAAGTCCGCCAGCTTCGTTCTCGCATCGCTCAGAAGCTCAACGTACCGAAGCGTACGCCTCGCCTCTTCGCTCGCTGCGGCCTTGCTGGACAGCCATTTTGAACATCCTGTTAGTTATTCAAATGCCTCCAGCGAGGATTTCTCCGGGAACTGCCGCTTGCACTTCCGGCAGGTCACGAAGTAATAGGCATCTCGCACGGACAACGTGGCTCGAAAATCGAGATCAACCCCCTGACCGTTACATGCCGTGCAGGAAATCTCCTTTAACCGGAGCGGTACATCCGGCTGTGTCCGAAGGTAGAACTCCATGTCGGTATAAACCGGAAAGGTGTAGTAACACTTCTTGCAGATGCCTCGCCAGTCGCCGTCTGTTCCCATAAATCGTTCGTCGATGGCGAAGCTGGACTGTTTACAAATGGCGCATTGGACTGTATTTAGGCGACGCTCTACTTCTTGCTGAGTAATAGTGACCATGTTGAGGTGAGTATAGCGGGCGGGGAAATGAAATCGCAACCAGCACCGCCGAGCCGGAGAGATCGCTTGACGCCTATCAGAGGCACGTTATACTGGCAACGCGATGCATTTGATTACGGAAAATCTGTTGGTGGGAAGCATCGGCGACGCCCAAGATCCTCCTGAGGTGATCGGCACGCTTCTGCTTGTGGCGGAGGAGTTTACGATTACACCAGCTGCCTGGGTGGACTATCATCGAGTTCCTTTTCGAGAGTTTGCCAAGGCCGATCCGCTGAAACTGATGGAAGCGGTTCAATGGCTTGAGCCACGTGCACCGAAAGGCCGGACGCTGGTCTGTTGTCGAGCAGGCATGGGCCGCTCCGTTTCAGTCGTCATGGCCTATCTCTGCTGCGTTGAAGGCCGAACTTACGATGAGGTCTCGAAGTTGGTCATGGCTCGGCGCCCGGGTGCCATGCCGCTGCCGAATCTTCAAGTTGCCATCGAACGAGTCCGCCAACTCCGGCGGGCTGATAATTCTGCCGTGCCTCGGTAGGGATCTTTTCCTCAAATCCTCTAACCTCGCCTTGCCTTTCTTCCATCCTCATGGCGTAATGGAGCTCCCTCGCTAGTTCTTAACCTGGATGAAGTATGCCGGAGCTTCCAGAAGCTGAAGTTGTTGCCAGACAGATCCGGACTCGTCTTCTCGGGGCACGGCTGAAAGAGATATGGGTTGGCCGTGCGGATATCGTTCGAGAAGGGTATACCACCGTGCCTTGGTACCGAGGCACTAGTCTGCAATCTGCCAAGCGATTCGGTAAGAGCGTTGTCCTTGAATTTGTGAATGAAGGGGCCTGTCGCTATATCGTGGCTGAGCTCGGGATGACCGGATTGCTTCTGTTCCAGTCCACGCAGGCGAAACATCCCCAGCACATCCATGTAAGGTTATCGTTCGAGGGAGCCAGTGAACCGGAACTACGCTACTGGAACCCTCGTCGGTTCGGACGTCTTTCTCTGCTGGACAAGACGGAGCTTGAGCGATATCTCGCTCGCCGATTCGGGGTTGACCCACTTCTCGTGTCGCAGCCTGATTTTGTGCGCGTTCTGGGAGAGCGACGCGGTCGGCTGAAGTCGCTTTTGATGCATCAACAAGTCATTGCCGGCATCGGAAACATCTACGCGAATGAGATTCTCTTTAGAGCCGGTTTGCACCCACATGTTCAGGTCAGCAGACTTTCGGTGAGCAGAGTTGAAAAACTCTACCAAGTCATGTGTGAGGTTCTCCATGAGGCGATTGCCTGTGGTGGATCGAGCGTCCGAGATTTTTTTGCCCCCGATGGAACAGAGGGACAATACAAGCGACGGCATCTGGTCTATGGGAAAGGGGGGCAGCCCTGTCCCAATCACTGTGGCGGGACCATTCGACGGTTTCAGACGGAACGGAGTGCATATTTTTGCCCGCGATGCCAGTCTCTTCGATCTGCAACGTAATGATCAGTAGCGAAAAAGCACTTACATTTTCGCTGCTTAGTAAAAACTAGGTTTGGACATTTCACGCTAGGCCTTTTGATCCTCTTCATTGTAGTCCCTCTGGTGTCTTGAGTCATCCCGTTGATTTCCGCTACAATCCGGCTCCCCTAGCGATTGAGTCGAATACGAAGGAGAACGCTCATGGCAAAGGTTTTGGAAGGTCCCGGAATGGGACTGATGAAGAAGTGGGGAATTCACGTTCCACATTATTCGGTTGTCACCTCAGCGGACGAACTCTCCAAGCTTGGTCACGTCAACGAGTGGATGAAGCAGACTAAATTGGTCGCCAAAGCGCATGAGGCGCTGGGTTCTCGGTTTAAGCTCGGTCTGGTGAAGGTTGGTCTCGATCTGAATGGTGCCGTGGCGGCAACCAAGGAAATGATCGGCCGCCAGGTGGGCAGCATTACCATCTCGCAGGTCATTGTCTCTGAGATGGTCCCCCACAAAGATGAATACTATTGTGCGGTGAAGTCTACACGTGAAGGTGCCGAGATCCTCGTCGCCAATTGCGGCGGTATCGAAGTGGAGTCTAATTGGGAACGTGTGAAGCGGTTGTGTCTCGATGTCGGGCAAACTCCTTCCTCAGACCAGCTTGAAAAACTCGCCAAAGATGCGGGATTTACCGGCCCGATCGCCAAGAAGATGGCCGGCTTCGCTGAAAAGATGTTTACCTGTTTCGACAACGAAGATGCGCAGTATCTCGAAGTGAATCCTGTCGTGACACGCGAGAGCGACGGGGAGTTGATTGCGCTCGACGCCGTGACGCTGCTGGACGGCGATGCCAAATTCCGCCACCCTGAGTGGAATTTCCAGTTTGCCGCGGAATTCGGTCGTGCCTACAGCAAAGATGAAGTAGCAGTCATGGCGGTGGACAGCAAGATCAAGGGGTCCGTCAAATTCATCGAAATTCCAGGCGGCGATACGGCGATGCTGCCTGCCGGCGGCGGCGCGAGTGTCTACTACTCCGATGCCGTCGTGGCGCGAGGCGGCAAGTTGGCCAACTATGCCGAGTATTCGGGTGATCCCCCCGATTGGGCCGTTGAAGTGCTGACGGAAAAGGTCTGTTCGTTGCCCGGCATCAAGAATATCATCGTCGGCGGGGCGATCGCTAATTTTACCGATGTGAAGAAGACCTTCGGCGGCATCATTAATGGATTCCGCAAGGCAAAGGGCGACGGCAAGCTGAAGGGTGTCAAGATTTGGGTGCGCCGCGGGGGGCCTCGTGAAAAAGAGGGGCTTGACGCGATGCGCGCGCTGAAGGACGAGGGCTTCGATATCCATGTCTTCGACCGCAACACCCCGCTGACGGACATCGTCGATAAAGCGCTGCAAAAGTAAGACAAGTCCTGAGTCCTGAGTCCTGAGTGCTGAGTAGTGGAGCTATTCTTCACTCAGCACCCGGCACTGAGCACTCAGCACTAGGAAAAGAGGAGATTGCGATGAGTATTCTGGCAAATAAAGACACCCGCGTGGTGATTCAGGGGGGTGCTGCAGGTGTCAACGCAGCCCGGCGCATGGCGGAGTTCTGTTACCTGATCAAGCGCCCGCTCAACGTTGAGGCGTTCGTCTATCCGCCTGACGCAGGCAAGGCCAATGAGATTCCCTACGGCAGCGGTTTGATCGCGATCCCGATCTACAAGACCATTGCGGAAGCGACGAAGCATCATCCTACCATCAACACGACCCTTGTCTATATCGGCGCGGACCGTGCCATGAAGGGCGGAATGGAAGCGCTGGACGATCCACATATTAAGGTGGTCTCGATGATCACCGAGGGTGTGCCGGAGAAAGATGCGAAACTGCTCGGCACCCATGCGCGCAAGCTCGGCAAGGTGTTCAACGGTCCCTCCTCGATCGGCATTATCTCCGCAGGCGCTTGCCGGTTGGGCGTGATCGGCGGGGCTTTCGACAACCTGGTGCTCTCTAAGCTCTATCGGGAAGGTTCCTTCGGCGTCATCACCAAGTCTGGCGGTCTTTCCAACGAAATCATTTGGATTTGTTCGCAGTTCGCCGACGGCATCACAACGGCCATCGGCATCGGCGGCGATGCCTATCCCGGCACCGACTATGTGAGCTACCTTGAAATGTTCGAGAACGATCCGCAGACGAAGGCGGTCGTCATCGTCGGTGAAATGGGCGGCGATCTTGAAGAGCGGGCCGCCGAGTGGTATGGCGCGAAGAAGCGTCGGGTGAAGCTTATCGGCGTCGTCTCCGGATTCTGTCAGGAGAGTTTGCCGAAGGGGATGAAGTTCGGCCATGCCGGCGCCAAGGAAGGGATGAAGGGCGAAGGCTCGGCTCGATCGAAGTCCGACGCGCTCAAGAAATCAGGCGCGATCGTCCCGCCGACATTCGGCGCGCTTGGTCCCGCGATCAAGGACGCCTATCAGGAATTGCTCAAGTCCGGTCAGGTGAAGGAGCCGATTGAACCGGCCGCGCTGCCGCGTCTACCGAAGTCGATTGAAGAGGCGATGAAGGCGGACGAAGTCATGGTCGCACCGCTCATTCGCACCACCATCAGCGACGACCGAGGCGACGAACCTTGCTACGACGGTTATCCGGCTTCCGAGCTTATCAACAAGGGTTATGAAATTCCTCATGTCATCGGTCTTCTCTGGGACAAGCGTCTGATCTCGAAGCAGGAGGCAGAAATCATCAAGCGCATCATGATGCTCTCTGCCGACCATGGTCCCTGTGTGAGCGGTGCCTACGCGACGATTCTGGCGGCCTGTGCCGGCATCGGTCTGTCGCAAGCGGTGGCAGCCGGCTTGATCATGATCGGTCCACGCTTCGGCGGCGCCGTGACGGATGCCGGTCGCTGGTTTAAGTACGCGGTCGACAACAAGATGGATGTAGACGAGTTCCTGGCCTACATGAAAAAGAACGTCGGTCCTGTGCCCGGTATCGGTCACCGCGTGAAGAGCTTGCGCAATCCTGATAAACGCGTGAAGGAACTCGTGGGGTACGTGAAGAGCTTGCATATCAAAACGCCCTGTCTCGACTTTGCCTTGGCGGTGGAGCAGGTGACGGCGACGAAGAAGGATAATTTGATTCTGAACGTGGACGGCACGATGGCGGCTGTGCTGGTCGATCTGGGGTTCCCGGTCGACAGTTTAAACGGTTTCTTCATCCTGTCCCGCACGATCGGATTGATCGGCCACTGGGTTGATCAGAAGCGCCAGGACAGCCGCTTGATCCGGCTGTTCGATTACCTGGTAAACTATGCGGCGCCCAAGCGGCGGGAAGTGCCGCCGTTAAAATAGCGGCGGGAGGTCCCGCCGCTAAAATAGTCGCGTGAGGTTCCGTCGTTGAAATAGACGCGGGAAGTCCCGCCATTGAAATAGGCTCATGGAGCGCCACCGTTGAAATAATTGCGGGAGGTTCCGCCGCTCGGCGAGTGGCGGAACATGCCGCCTTAACCGAAGGCTGGTGACGGGGCGTGGCCGGGGAGCACAACTCCTTGGCTCCTGGCTTCAAATACCCAAGCCCGTTTGTAAGGAGAGCGCAATGTCACTCGAGCTCGCGAAAAAGCTCTACGCCAAAATGCCGGAGGTCTTCGAGAAGGCCAGAAAGAAATTCGGCCGTCCATTGACGTTGGCGGAGAAGATTCTCGTCTCGCATGCCGACAACTTCGATGCCCAACATTGGGAGCGTGGGAAGGCCATGTTGGCGCTTCGTCCCGACCGCGTGGCGATGCAAGATGCCACGGCGCAGATGGCCATGTTGCAGTTCATGCAGGCCGGCAAGATGAAAGCCGCTGTGCCGAGCACGATCCACTGCGACCACTTGATTCGTGCCGAGATGGGGTCTGAGAAAGATCTACTGCGCGCCATGGATGAAAACAAGGAAGTCTACAATTTCCTCGCCTCCGCGGCGAAGAAGTACGGCATCGGCTTCTGGAAGCCGGGCGCCGGCATCATTCACCAGGTGGTACTGGAGAATTATGCGTTTCCGGGCGGCTTGATCATCGGCACCGACTCTCATACGCCGAACGGCGGCGGTCTGGGTATGTTGGCCATCGGCGTCGGCGGAGCGGATGCCGGCGAAGTGATGGCCGGTCTCCCGTGGGAGGTGCTCCATCCGAAGTTGATCGGCGTGAAACTGACCGGCAAGTTGAGCGGGTGGGCGTCCGCGAAGGACGTGATCCTCTATCTTTGCGGTCTGCTCACTGTAAAGGGTGGGACGAACAAGATCGTCGAATACTTCGGCCCAGGCGCCGAGACGATCAGCGCGACCGGAAAGGGCACCATTTGCAATATGGGCGCGGAGCTGGGAGCGACCACCTCGGTATTTCCCTTCGATCAGAAGATGGTCGACTACCTAAACATCACGGATCGGGCGGATTTGGCGAAGCTGGCCCAGGCAAACAAGGCGTTGCTGATAGTCGATCCCGAAGTGAATCAGTCGCCCGAAAAGTATTATGACCAAATCGTTGAAATCGATCTCTCCAAGCTTGAGCCGCATGTGGTCGGTCCTCATACGCCTGACCTCGCTCGACCGGTCTCGAAGCTGAAGGCGGAAGCGCAGGAAAAGGGCTATCCGGTCGAGCTGAAGGCGGCCTTGATCGGGAGCTGTACGAATTCGTCGTACGAAGACATCAGCCGCTCGGCCCATGTGGCTCAGCAAGCGTTGAAGGCCGGATTGAAGGCCAAAACGTCGTTTCTCATCTCGCCCGGCTCCGAGCGCATTTATCATACGATGAAACGCGACGGATTCCTGGACACGTTCGAGAAGCTCGGCGGCACCGTGCTGTCGAACTCGTGCGGGCCTTGCATCGGCCAGTGGAAGCGCGCAGACGGCGTGAAGGGGAAGGCGGATTCGATCGTCAGCTCCTTCAATCGGAACTTCCCAGGCCGCAACGACGGCATTAATGAGACCCTGTCGTTTCTGGCCAGTCCGGAAATCGTGACAGCCTATGCGCTGACGGGCGATTTACGGTTCGATCCCGTCAATCAAAATCTAAAGGCCGCCGATGGTAAGGAGTTTAAGCTTGAGCCTCCGGTGGGAGAGGAACTGCCGGCTAAGGGTTTTGCCAAGGGAGAAGAAGGATATGTGCCGCCGGCTGAAGACGGCTCAAACTTGACCGTCGATATTCCACCGACCAGCGAACGGTTGCAATTGCTGCAACCGTTCCCGCGTTGGGATGGGAAGGACTTCGAGAAGCTCCCGCTCTTGATCAAAACCAAGGGCAAGACGACGACGGACCACATTTCACCGGCCGGGCCCTGGCTCAAGTTCCGTGGCCACTTGGATAAGATCAGCGACAACATGTTCCTCGGTGCCAACAGCGCCTTTGCATCGGAACCTGGCAAGGGCACCAACGTCTTGACCGGCGAATCGAACCTGACCATCGCGCAGATCGCCCGTGCCTATAAGGCGAAGAACATCGGGTCGATCGTCGTCGGCGACGAGAACTATGGCGAAGGCAGCAGTCGTGAGCATGCGGCCATGTCGCCGAGGTTCCTCAATGTGCGCGCGGTTATTACGAAGAGCTTCGCGCGCATCCATGAAACGAATTTGAAGAAGCAGGGTATTCTCCCGCTGACGTTCGCCGATTCGAAGGATTACGACAAGATCGAGATGAACGATCGGTTGAGCGTAACGGACTTGGTGAATCTGGCGCCGGGCACACCGGTGACGGTGGTCGTTCACAAGGCCGGGGGCGATGCGAAGATCCAAGCGAACCACAGCATGACAACACAACAAATCACTTGGTTTAAGGCCGGTTCCGCGTTGAACGCGTTGAACTAAACGATAGATTGAGAGGGAGAATCATGGCAAAAGCAGATAAAATCATCTATACGAAGACCGACGAGGCGCCGATGTTGGCGACCTATTCGTTTCTGCCGATCATCAACGCCTTCACGAAGGCGGCGGGCGTCACCGTGGAACTGCGTGACATTTCGCTCGCGGGCCGCGTGATCGCCGTATTTCCGGAGTATCTGACTCCGGCACAGAAACAGCATGATGCATTGGCCGAGCTGGGCGAGATGGCCAAAACGCCGGAGGCCAATATCATCAAGCTGCCGAACATCAGCGCCTCCATCCCGCAATTAGTGGCGACGATCAAAGAATTGCAGAAGCAGGGCTACCAGCTGCCGGACTATCCGGAAAACCCGAAGGACGACAAGGAAAAGGACATCAAAGCCCGCTATGACAAGGTCAAGGGTAGCGCCGTCAATCCGGTCTTGCGCGAAGGGAACTCCGATCGGCGAGCGCCGTTGTCCGTGAAGGCCTATGCTCGGAAACACCCGCACAAGATGGGCGCTTGGTCTTCAGATTCTAAAACCCATGTCTCTCACATGAAGGGCGGCGATTTTCGATCGAACGAGAAGTCGATGACGATCCCGGCGGCGATGACCGCGAAGATCGAGTTTGTCGGTTCGGATGGAAAGACCACCGTATTGAAAGAGAAAATCGCGTTGCAGGCCGGCGAAGTGCTGGATGCCACCTTCATGAGCGTGAAGGCTCTCCGCAAGTTCTTGGAAGAGCAAATCGAGGACGCGAAGGCCAAGGGCATCCTGTTCTCGCTGCATATGAAGGCCACCATGATGAAGGTCTCCGACCCGAAGATCTTCGGTCATGGCGTGACGGTCTATTACAAGGATGTATTCGAAAAGCACGCCGAGACATTTAAGAAGCTCGGCGTCGATCCGGATAACGGTCTCGGCGACGTCTATGCCAAGATCAAATCCTTGCCGGACGCTCAGCGAGCGGCGATCGAAGCCGACATCCAGGCCGTCTATCAGAAGCGGCCGCCGATGGCGATGGTCAATAGCGACAAGGGTATCACCAATCTCCATGTGCCGAGCGACATCATCATCGATGCCTCCATGCCGCCGGTCATCCGCGATTCCGGCAAGATGTGGAACCCGCAAGGTCAATTGCAGGACGTGAAGTGCGTGAT
>JAICWG010000288.1 GCA_025934915.1 Nitrospira sp. | reverse complement strand
GTCTCACCGTTTCAACCGACCAAATTGAAACGAACTGATGCATAATGCGCCACAGAGATTGCTTTCCCGTGGCAGTTTGGGGCAGATGAACAGTCTGTACCATTCCTTATTGTTGTAGTGGAGAATGTAATGTAATGACCGAAGAATGGGGCGCCATCCTTGTCGTGGACGACGATGTCGATATGCGGGAATTGGCTTATGACATGTTGAAAGACCGGGGTCATCAGGTAACCATGGCAGGAAGCGGCGAGGAAGCTCTGAAGCGATTGACGGAAGAAGACTATGGAGTCGTCCTTACGGATCTTCGTATGAAAGGCATGCAGGGGCTTGAATTGCTGACTCAGATCAAACGAGACCATCCGGATATCAACGTGATCCTCATGACCGCTTTTGGGTCAGTGGAAACGGCCGTCGAGGCCATGAAACACGGGGCGAGCGACTATCTCACCAAGCCGGTCAAGAAAGACGAACTGATCCGCGTCGCCGAACGGGTGATTAGAGAAGCGGCGTTACGGCGGGAAGTCAACCGGCTCAGAAGAGAGGTCCGCAAGGAATACAGCTTCCACCAGATATTGGGGAAGAGCAAGGCGATCCAGGTGGTGTTCGATCTTATTCGGCGGGTGGCCGATAGCCCGACCAACGTGCTCATCACCGGAGAAAGCGGAACCGGGAAAGAATTAGTCGCCAAAGCCATTCACTACAATAGTGATAGAAAGGATGCTCCCTTTATTCCGGTGAACTGTGCGGCGATTCCAGAACTGCTCTTGGAGAGCGAACTGTTCGGGCATATGCGAGGCGCCTTTACCGATGCGAAGATGGACAAGCGGGGATTGTTTGAAGAAGCGCAGAAAGGCACGCTGTTTCTCGATGAGATCAGTGAGCTACCGCTCATGCTCCAGGCCAAAATTCTTCGCGCGATTCAGGAAAAAGAAATCAGGCGGGTGGGAGCGACCAAGTCGATTTCGGTGGATGTGCGCATCATCGCAGCCACCAACCTGAATCTCAGTGAAGAAGTGAAGAGCAAGCGATTTCGCGAAGACCTGTATTATCGCCTCAACGTGATCGAGCTGAAGTTACCGCCGCTCCGAGAGCGACGCGAGGACATTCCTCTCCTGGTGGAGGCCTTTCTCAAGAAGTGCGGTGAGGCTCGCGGCAAAGAGGTCAAGGGTGTCAGTGAGGCCGCCCTGGCGATGTTGATGGACTATACCTGGCCCGGTAACGTGCGGGAATTGGAGAACGTCATCGAACGAGCCGTAACCCTCAGCCGCGGTGAGAAGGTTTCTCCTGATGATCTACCCACGGCGGTGCAGGGGGCCCGTGGCGACCGGCGTATACTGGACGAAGCAGCCGAGCACACTCTGCCCTTGCACGAGCTTGAAAAAGAGTACATCAAGAAAGTTCTCGAAAAGACCGGTGGCAATAAATATCAGGCCGCCCATGCCCTTGGCATCGACCGTAAGACCCTGTATCGTAAACTCGCCGAGATCGAAGGCCGGCTTCATTCCGAAGAGTGACAATTGTCTCCTGGCCATCAGATCTATAAGCAGTCGTGCCGTATGTGCCTCACCATACCTTTTCCAATCCAGCAAGAGCGCGGTCTTTGTCCATGATCGTTTCTTACCACTGATCGACGACTGACGATGGAAGCGCAAGAGACCGGATCTCAGCTCGATACAGCAGGGGCGGCAGTCACCCGTCAAAAGGCGGAAGAGCAGCTCCTGGTCAGCCAACTCAGGCTGGAAGGCATCATCGAATCCGCGATGGATGCGATCATCACGGTGGATGAGGATCAGAGAGTCGTGTTGTTCAACCGAGCAGCAGAGCAGATGTTCGGCTGTCCCACTAAAGAAGCAATCGGACAGCCGCTCGATCGATTCTTGCCCGCACGGTTCCGTGAGGCCCATCGTCATCATGTTCAGACGTTCGGGCAATGCGGCGTGACCAGCCGAAAGATGGGCAAACTGGGAACCGTCATGGGACTCCGCTCCAACGGAGAAGAGTTTCCGATCGAAGCCGCCATTTCGCATATCACTGTGGAGGGGAAGAAATACTATACCGTCATTCTTCGAGACCTCACCGAACGAAAACAGGCTGAAGACTCCCACCGAGAGAGCCAGCGGCAACTTACCACCTTAATCGGCAATCTCCCGGGCTTCGTGTATCGTTGCCGAAATGACCGTGGCTGGATATTCGAGTACCTCAGTGAGGGAGTGTCAGATCTGACCGGGTACACCGTAGAAGAATATCTCGTACAACGAACAATCTCTTATGGCGACAATATCCATCCAGGTGACCGCGAACGAGTCCGGCATGACGTTCAGGCTGCGTTGGAGCAACATTGCCCCTTCGAGTTGACCTACCGAATTATGACGAAATCCGGCGAGGTCAAATGGGTCTGGGAGAGAGGCGAAGGGATCTATGCGCAGGACGGCACGCGCAGTTACTTGGAAGGTTTCGTGACCGACGTGACCGAACGCAAGCGAGCGGAACACTTGCTGCGGCAAAGTGAAGAACGTTACCGGCGCCTGATCGCCGTTTCGCCGTATGCGATTTTAGTGAATCGAGGGGGCCGCATCATTTTTGCCAATGATCAGGCTATCAAGCTGTTCGGAGCGATCAAGGCCGAGGAGATTCTCGAAAAGTCACTCAAGGACCTGTTCCATGCCGATGACCATGACCTCGTTCGAGAACGAATCCAGGAATTGTGTGAAGGCACGGCCCAAGGCCCCATGCTCGAGGAGAAAATCGAGACGCTTGATGGAAGGGCCGTGGACGTCGAAGTCAGTGGAGCTCGATTTGTTGACGAAGAGAGACCGGCTATTTTGATCATGTTCCGTGATGTCAGCGAGCGGAAGCGGCTTCAAGAACAATTGCGTAGGACTGAGCGGGTCGCTGAACTGGGGACGCTGGCGTCCGGGATGGCGCATGAAATCGGGACCCCGATGAACGTGATTCTTGGCCGGGCGGAATATTTGATGGATCGTGTGACGGAGGAGCCGATCAAAAGAGGCCTCAGGACGATCATTACGCAGGTTGAGCGGATTACGAGGGTGATGAATCAGTTGCTCTCGTTTGCGCGACGCAAAGCTCCGCAGCGCGTTCCGCTTGACCTAAGAAGAGTGATCGAAGACGGCATGGAGATGTTTCAGGAGCGTCTCGCAATAAATCAGATTCGAGTCGAAATGAGGATGGCCGACCCTTGCCCCATGGTGCTGGCCGATGCAGATCAGATGAGCCAAGTCTTGCTCAACCTCATCATGAACGCTCTCCATGCGATGCCGGATGGCGGGACTCTTCGTGTCGGCTTGGAGCCTGAGCAACGAATGGTGAAACTCACCATCGCTGATACCGGTCATGGAATTCCACCGGAGGTCATCGGGAAGATCTACGATCCGTTCTTTACGACG
>JAICWG010000161.1 GCA_025934915.1 Nitrospira sp. | reverse complement strand
ACTATTGATCTTTGCATAAATAATGGAACCCTTCACCGTACCCATGGGAGATCAGAGGCGGAGATGCCGGACCAGAGCAGACGTGGCGAATGGCGAAGGCGGCGCCCAGTGGATCGGAGCATTCCATTCAGCTGTCTCAAGTCCATGGGCGCACTGTTGGCCAAGGCCCGATCGGTCTGAGCCCAGACGTATTCCGCCGGATTGAGTTCCGGGGCGTAAGCTGGGAACTCTTCCACGTGGAGCCTTGGATGGGCGGTGATCCATTGTTTGACCGCTTGGCGGCGATGAATGGTTCCCCGATCCCATAGCAGGACCCCAGGACCCCGCAGATGCCGAAGCAGGTGACGCAAGAAGGCTCGCACAGCCACCCCTGTGAGGTTGCGGCGGCGTAGCCTGAGATCGAGCCCCACCCGCCTGCGCGTGGGCGACACGGCCAACGCACGGATGGCCGAGAGCCGATCCTGTTTGGAGAGATAGCGCACGATCGGCGTGCGGCCTTTCGGCGCCCAGGTACGGACCACGTTCGGGATGAGGAGGAAGCCCGATTCATCAAGAAAGACGAGATGGGCCCCACGTCGCGTGGCGTTTTTTTATATGGGGCCAGCGGAACCGTTTCCATCGTGCGATCGCGGCCTCGTTCCGCTGCAGCGCTCGGCGTTCGGGCTTCTGACAACTCCATCCCAAACTGGTCAGCAGTTTCCAGACATGGCAAGGATGATAGCGCACCCCAAACTGCTGGGGGATCAGCTGCGCCACGCGTTTCAAGGTCCATAAATCGGTTCGATAGCCCCTGGCCAAGGGCCCCTTCAGAAGCAGCGCCGCCAGCCGCTTCTTCTGCGCCACGGAGAGACTGGGGGGACGACCTGGTGTCGGCCGGGGCCGCAATCCAAGGAGCCCCTGTGTGCGGTAGGCCTCGGCCCACCGGAATACGGAACTCACGGAAGCACCCACGGCCCGTGCAATTGCCGACAGCGGGGTGCCCGCCGTGAGCCATCGGATGGCCTGTCGGCGTCGCCGTTCCAATTGCTGGACGGTTCCTGGAGGTCTCATGCCGCTGAGTATAGGCCACGAGTCTCGCTCTTTCCATTATTTAGGCAAAGATCAATAACTTGATGATTCAGCCAGCTTTCAGCCGACGTGCAGAAGGCCATGGATAAGCGAGCCGCCATCTCGGGGCTAATTCCTGCCCGTCTGTTCAGGATAACCCGCAGAGTCTTCCAGCTTACATCCAATGCCTGAGCCGCCCTGAGGCACTGACTCCAATCGGCTCTAGACACAGCCGCTTGATAATTTCTCCAGGGTGCGGAGGGTTGTACATACGCATTGAATAGCCCCGCTAGGCGGCACTCAGTGGCGAAATGCGATTGATTCTCCCCTTGGCTTGCTTCGACGCTTCCCACAGATCAACCGCTCGCTGGGCGTTCAACCAGAACTCCGGGCTGTTTCCGAACAAGCGAGAAAGTCGTAGCGCCATTTCTGGGCTTACTGCCCGCCGTTCACGAAGACCCTCATTTATTGTCTGGCGCGAGACCCCAATTGCTTTGGCAAGACCCGACACAGTGAGTCCATAATCCGGCAAGAAATCTTCACGCAGCATCTCACCTGGATGGGTGGGACGCACCTTCCGAACTCCTTTGTTGAGAATAGCCATGCAGCACCTCACCTCAATGATAGTCAGTCATCTCGACATCGTAGGCATCACCGTCGACGAACCGAAAGCAGATCCGCCATTTCATGTTTACCGAGATCGAATGCTGGCCCTCTCGATCTTCCTTCAGCTAAGGTGGTGATCAACAGTACGGCCTGAGACAGCCGTCAATGCTCGACGCATCATCGCATAGCCAAAGCTGCCCCCCTTCGTCAGCCGAGACTATTTATCTGCGTGATGCCGAAGAGAAAGGCTCGCATCGTTCGTCACCTGTCACTCGGACTTGATTCAGACTGGCCTTACGATTTGCACAGCCGCGTCTCTTTCAATCCGTCCCAATGCCGATACCTTTCCTCCTCGTTCTTTACAAATTATCTTTTCAATCCGTACGATTGCGCCGCGATGCCACTGATCGAACGCTTCGTTGTGAGGAGACGCCAGACGATCTTGTCGTCCGACTTCTTGTCGGCCTTGTTCGTTGCAGAGCCAGGCGCGTTTCTCTCCTTTCAATTCTCGAAGCTCGCTCACGACTCGATAGACATCAGACTGTCGCTCGACAATCGTCTTTCCATCTTTGCGCAACAACAGATAGGAAAACTTCAGCGCATCTTTGATGAACCCAACTTCTTTATCGATTCCTCGAATGGACATCGGCGGTTCCCAAGTTCGCTCTTCGTGGCACCAATCATCGGGCTTCACTAATGCTGGACAGTTCCCCTCATGGAGACATGGGCTATAAATGGTGCAACGTTTCTCTTTGAGCAATCGGTCGCGCATCTGGTGCAGTGCTCGGGAGGTTTCTCGTAAGGCCGGCTCCACGATCATGATCGTGCCGTGCGGTGTGAGGAGCGGTAAACACTCTACCACTAAGCCAGTCTTTGCTTGGATCGAGTCTGTCCCGTCTGTATAGATCTCATTCAAGCAGTTGGCAAGGATGATGAGATTAAAGAGGCCTCTCTGCCTCACCTGTTCCAACCAAGCTCTTCGCTCTAAATTTCCCTCATAGGTCCGCAAGTCTGCTTCTTGACTATGGACCGAACGACAGTATCGATCCCACAACTGTCTAGCTTGCCTGAGAGCTCCCGACGAACCATCAACAGCGGTAACTGATAACGCACTGGGCAACTTTCGCTGATGCCACCAGTCGAGGACTGCTAAGGTTCCAGTCCCTGGCCCAGATCCAATGTCGAGAACCGAAAACCTTTCAACCGGTTCCGGAGTCGGCATCTCATCGAGCAACAACTGGATTTTGGCAAGATTGACCGGCAGGAAATACTGAAGGTACGCAGCACCCAAGAGCTCATCATCTAGATATGTTCGGGTTAGATGACTCCGCTCTTTGGTGAAGCTTCTGGACAGTTCTGCCACCGCCTGTCCTAACTTCTTTCGAGACAGACCTCCGCTCTCGACACGTTCATTGATGGCGTCAAGGAGTAACGGTGAAACTGTGGCGTTGAGGCATCGCATGAGCCTAGTGTATGCTCGGGCCTATTACGGAGGACAACCATGACAGATGAAATCCTGAAGGCTTATAAAGAAGTCGAATCGGCTGTGGAGCGGTATATCAGGCTCCTGCACGCCCATGTCACGATGCTGCAGAACATAGAACCCCCCGGCTCCGACAAGGTCGTCCGACTGACGGCCGGCTCAAAGGCCATGACCGATAGTGCGGCAATCTATCTGTCCTATGCGAAGTATGTAGCTTATGGCATGCCGTCCAGTGAGGAGATGGTGGAGGACGAGATCCAAGGTTGACCGGCGTCATTCGCTAAACGTTATTCGTGAAACGCAGGAGGCCATTCATGACGAATAATGTTTAACGACTCACGTATAACGCGGCGCAAGAAAAAGTAAAAGAACCTGTCCGGGTTTCCGGACAGGTTCTTTTTGTTTCAATGGCAATGCGCCGCTAGATGCTGCGCATGAAGTGGGCAACCTCGTCGTGACTAACGGTGCCCCCCATGACCTGCGACATTGCAACGTTCGTGGACTTCTTACCGGTCAGACCGGATTCGACTTCGTCCAGGATCAACTCCACCGGCATCGACTGACCGCCATACACACGTGGGCCTCCGATGATCTTGGCTTTGGAGTAACCATAAATCGCCGTTGCTACTTCCTTCGCCAACCACCCGACGTAGTTGAATTCCGGCACGACGATCAGCTTTGTATTTTTGCACAGCTCGCGCAGTTCCTTCGTCGGGAATGGACGAAGCGAGCGAACCTTGATCAAACCGACGTTGAGGCCCTTGTCCTTGCAAAGACGGACCGCCTCGCGCGATTGAGCCGCCGCGCTGCCGGAAGCGATGATGATCGCATCCGCACCTTCGACGTTTTCCGCCGTCAGCAAGCCACCCATGTACTTATTGATGTATTTGCGGGAACGTTCAACCGCCGCCCAGACTTCTTGCTGCCACACGGCGTGAATGTTGTAAGCCATGAAGTTCGACTTCTGGACCGGGGCATCGCGAGACAGACGTGCAGGAGGATTTTCCGCATCGAGGACCGGGACCGCGCCCCGCCAAGCCTCTCGCGGAGGCAATTTCATACCACGATCCTGCATGCGCACATACCCGCGGGCATGAGTGACGAAGAACCCATCGCAGCAAACTCCGACCGGTAAGGTCACATCGTTCTTTTCACTGATCGTGAATCCTGCCATCGTGAAATCGAACATGTCCTGTTGGTTTTCAGCATGGAACACAATCATCCCGCAGTTGAGCAGATAGGACACTTCAATGTTGTCCGGTTGAATCGCGAGCGGCGCGTTGACCACCCGGCAGGTAAACATGGCAACGACAGGGAGACGGTGACCAGGCCAGGAGGCAATACCCTCCAGACCGCGTAGCGTACCAGGTCCGGCAGTCGCGGTATAGCAACGGACGCCTGCGCGGGACCCACCGGCAATGGCCGCCATCACGCCGACTTCTTCTTCACCGCGATAGTACTCTTTCACATAGCCTTCGCCGTACAACACGCCGACCAGCTGCATAGTCTCGCTTTGTGGAGTGATCGGATACGCGATGGCCAAATCCACGTTCGATCGGCGAATGGCTTCCTTTGCGGCCTCGCTTCCCGTAATGAACTCTTTTGTTCGAGGCGCCTCATGAAACAGGTATTCAGGCGTCACCACTCGCTGTCCCTTCGCTTCACCATGTGGATCCTTTTTTCCATCAGACTTCGGCACAGCGACGCTGGTAATCGGATCACCCTGCGGATTCGTTTTAATTTCGGTCTCGCTCATAGTTGCACCTCTTTGGCTAGGTTCGAGCGTTGCCGCCCGGCCTTATCCTTCCCGTTTCATGTACTCGGCAGAATGACCGAACATTGCCGCACTGCCCGTCCCGCCCGGAGTCGGAGCGAACGCCGTTGGATTGGTGTGGGTCTTACCGCCATGCACCTTCGACTGTGTGCCGGTAAAGCGTACATTTTCGCCGTTTTCTGGCAGTTTGATCCCCATCTCTTCACGGACACGCTTGAAAATCTGAGCCACCCGCTTGATCTTGAGCGTATCTGAGTCTCGGATCGTCAACATCGCATCCTCATGACCCTGTTCCGCACAGACGGCCATCGTACAGCAATTCGTACCCGCCCGGATCATCTTGAGGGTCAGATTCGCGTAATGACAATGCACGCCGATGAAAATGCAGGCTTCGATCTTATTGCCCCAGATTGTGAGATTGGGGTGATTGGGGTTGATGACTTCTTCCGGATCGATCTTTGGATACTTCGGACGATAGTCCGGCATCGGAATGATCATGACTTCCGGAATCTGCGCGGCGATTTCCAGCGTTGCCTTTGCTTTTTCCACTGCATGATCGTTCCAGGCCCAGAGCAACAGCGGTCCTGGGAAAATGGTGGCGTTGGGGCTCGTCAGCATTTTACGAGCCATCTCCTCAATCACCACTTCCTCGTTCGGCTCGAGCAATCCGTAAAATAATCCCTCCCCTGGATCAGGCAGCGCCACACCCAATTGCGCGGCTGAAGGAGGATGGAAACCCGCGGGTCCGGGTACGATGATGCGCTCTCTAGTATCCTGTGTTGTTGCCACGCCCTTCCCCTTTCCTCAGGTCTTATCCGACGACCGGACTGGCCAAAACAGCCGTCGTGCTTTTTTCGCCGTAGGTGATATTCTCAGTCAGTGCTGCCTTGGGCAGCTGGTCGATCATGATCATTTTGATCGCATAGTTCTTTGCCATGTTGTCGCAGACCCACACGCATTGCGCGCACCCTTTGCAGCGGTCCACCGCTACGTAGGCCGAGCCGTATTTGAATCCTTTATCCTTGCCCAATTCCTCGCTGTACTGAATAGTATTGGCCTCCGGGCAATATTGCGTGCAGAGCTTGCAGCTCTTCGCCGCACAGATCTCGACGTTAATATCGGCTACAAGGTACATGGTGCTCCTTTATGCAGTGGCAACCGCCACCGGCTCTTCAACTCGCTTGACATCGGCCGCGGCCCAACCGTGGTCGACGGCATAGTTCCATCCAGCCCGCATGACGGCGACATTCTTTTCGATCAATTCCTGTTTCTTCTTGAACTTCCGTTCAACGACACTATCGAGTGCGGCCGTACCGCCGGATACCACAAACCCTTTTCCAAGGAATCGGTCCTTTACGGCCTGATCCAACCCTGCCATGCTCGTCAGGCCTGTAATCGCACCGATACAACCCATCAACGCCATGTTGGTGGCGAGGTCCATGCCTGCCACTTCCAATGAAATCTTCGTCGCTGGGAAATAATAGAGCTTCGCCCGAAGCTTCTGAAGCTCAGCCGCCTGATCTCTGTGGAGATTCATCGGCCCGTCGTTGTTGATCAACGCAACTCCATCTTCCTTCAAGCCGAAATAGAACGGCATCGTATAGGACTTGCCGTGCGTAATGACCTGTGGATGAAAGATGATGATGATGTGCGGAAACGTGATTTCACCAATTTCATAAATAGGTTCATCCGAAACACGGACATAGCTTTCAACCGGCGCCATTCGCTTTTCCGACCCATAAAACGGCACAATGGTGCTCTCACCGCCTGCATTGATCACGGCGGTACTGAGAATGTGCGAGCCGGTGACGACACCCTGGCCCCCGACGCCTGCCATCCGAATATTGAATCTCTTTGCCATAATGGACCTCCTCGTGAACGCCTAAGCTTTGCCGGGAATCGCGGCGGCGGGAGCAGCCGGCTTAGCAAGGAATTCCTTGTAGCCGTAACGCTCAGTGAGGTATTGCTTCGCTTCTTCGCTGACATATTCCGTGAACTGATACCGATCATTCTCGACCGCCTTCGCATCTTCCATGACCTTGTCGGTTGGAATGGCGTACTCGATGTTGCAGGACGTGTAGGCCTGAATGTAGGTCGATCCGACTTCGCGCGCAATCAACACAGCCTTCTTAATGACGCTTTCTACACGTCGTGGATTATTCGGCACCACAGTCGCCACATAGGCACAGCCTGCGACCTTCGCCATCTGCAACATATCCATCTTCTCAAACTTCTTGCCGAGGGGAGCCATTTTCAGCACGGCGCCGCGGTTGGTCATGCCGCTCTCCTGGCCGCCGGTATTCCCGTAAACTTCGTTGTCCAACATAATCGTCGTGAACCGCTCTTTGCGGAACCAAGAGTGGAGGACCTGCTGAAAACCGATGTCCGCCGTACCGCCGTCGCCCGCCATCACAACCACGTCCTTGGGCTTGTCGCCGAAACGGAGACGGAGACCACGGGACAGGCCGCTTGCCACTCCATTTTGGTCACCGTAGTTGCCGTAGACAAAGGGAATCGCCGCCTGAGAGATGGCCAGACGACCGCAACCAGCCGTCCCAACAGTAATCGTGTCTTCGGGATTGGGAAACGCAATCATGGCCAGCCGAATGAAGAGCGTCATAGCACAGCCGGCGCACATGGGATGTTCTTCCAACACTTCCTTGAAATTCCCCATTTGTGAAACAGTGACCTTCTTTCCGAAAGGCCCATGTTCCACCATATCCCGATATTCCTTTGGCATAAACTTCTCAAATCCATTGGAAAACTTGACATAATCAAGACTCATCAGACACCTCCCTTATATCGTTGGCAACGGTCGGCCGCTGCTCATCTTCTTCACACCATTCCACATGCATCGAAGAAAACTTGAGGACTTAAGGATTGACAATCAGACCGCTACTTCTACTCACCGAACCTTGGGCATCCTAGCAAAGCCGAAAAAAGACTGTCAATCTTTGCTCAACCTTTTCTCGTCTCTTTAGCCACACTCACCGCTATGAATTTTGTTATGAATTCCGACCGCACTCTTTGTTTGATAGTATAACGTCATGAAAATCAAAGCAACTTCTAAGAGGGCCCAAGGTACCCAAAAGAAGGCCTAGTTTCAGCTGGCGAGATAGGCCATTCGCCCTAACCGACCAGAACGAGAAAACCGCAAGGGTACGCACCTCCGAACTTTTCAACAATTCACGTTTTGACATTGCCGATCTAACGCATTCCGTTTACACTGCACATCATGCCATTACGCGTTCTTATCTCGGGTGAAGATGATGCCGGTGTCTATGTCGGCGGAGTCCATAAACGTCCCCCGATTCCGGACGATTCAGTCAAAGCTGAATGTCCGAAATTCATGGCGCACGGCCCTTGTGGAGGGGTCCGCAAAGGAGGGCTCTGCGAAGTTTATCCCGAAATGAAATGTCCCTGGGTCTCTCTTTATATGGAGTTGGAGAAAATCGGCCAGACTGAATGGATGAAACAAGTATAAAAGCGGTGAGGAGTGAAGGGTGAGTGGTAAACAGTTAGAAAAAAAGACTCGAACAACAAAGTTAGGTTACAACGAGCGGCACGCGAAGAGCGGAATCAGCGCCCCGCTACCCGACATCGAGACCTTCCCAAATCAATATAAGGGATATGAAATTACGATTGAGATCCCCGAGTATACAGCAATTTGTCCCAAAACCAACTTGCCGGACTTCGGAACCATTACACTGCACTATATGCCTGATCAAGAATGTCTTGAGCTGAAAGCGCTCAAAATGTACATCCACGCCTACCGCAATCTCGGCATCTTTTATGAAAATGCCGTCAACAGAATCCTTCAAGATATCGTCAACGCCTGCCATCCCGTATGGGCCAAAGTCACCGGCACCTTCACTGTGCGCGGCGGGCTGTCGAGCAAAATTGAAGCGAAGTTTCCCTAGCTGATACGCGGCGACGCCGACAGAGATTCGGCGCTTCGTACTTCCACCTTTTTTGCTTCACCCAGCAGATTACGAAAGGAGGCCTCTTTCGCCTATGGCGACATACGCGATCGGCGATGTGCAGGGATGCCACGATGCCTTGCAACGCCTCGTTCAACATATTCGCTTCGACCCCACGAAAGATCGACTGTGGTTCGTCGGCGATCTCGTTAACCGCGGCCCTGACTCACTCGAAGTCCTTCGCTATGTGAAGGCACTCGGCGGCTCCGCGCGCACAGTGCTCGGCAACCATGATCTGTTTCTGCTCGCTGTTGCGGAAGGGGTGGTCGACCTCCGCGCCAAAGACACGATTCACGACATACTGGATGCTGCGGACCGCCACGAGCTGCTCCACTGGCTGAGACATCGGCCCCTGCACGTCCTTGAATCTCCGTTTTTTATGGTCCATGCAGGCTTGTTGCCGCAATGGACTGTTGCGGAAGCGGCGTCCCTCGCCCGGCAAGTGGAAGCCGCCTTGTCCGGCCTCGACTATAGAGCCGCCCTTCAGGCGATTTTTCACGTCAAAACCACGACGTGGAATCCCACCTTGCAAGATTCCGCACGGCTCGCCGCCATCGCGAGGGTACTTACCAAACTTCGCGCTTGCACGCCGAGCGGCGAGATGTCCGATTTCTCTGGTCCGCCGGAAGAAGCACCGTCAGGCTATTTCCCTTGGTTCCGTATCCCCACTCGCCGCAGCGCCGATACGACTATCATCACCGGCCATTGGGCGGCGCTCGGCCTGCATATCGAGCCGAATCTGCTGGCAATCGATAGCGGCTGTGTGTGGGGACGGCAGTTGACAGCGGTGCGATTGGAAGATCAGGCGGTGTTTCAAGTCGATGGGCCGACGCGGCATTGACGTACGCTCACGTTCACACCCCTGCGACCAGACGCGCCAAGGGAAGCTTCTCACCGATTCCGAAGGAGCTTATGCGGTGATTCGCAGAGATTGCTGGATAGGCAAGAAAAAATTTGGCGCGACAAGCGAACGAGTCTAGGGCGTGTCGTCAATTAAGCCAGATGACGGCGGCGGCGAGATACACAGCACCAAGGAAGGTTTCGGCACGTTTATCGTATCTGGTGGCGATGGCGCGGTATTGTTTGAGTTTGGCGAAGAAATTTTCGATCAAATGT
>JAICWG010000252.1 GCA_025934915.1 Nitrospira sp. | reverse complement strand
CAATCGTTTTCCGATCGACGCCTTCTTTGCCGTTTGAGGGGATTGGGCAGTGATCCCACCCAGCATTGCACACGGGATGATTGCCGACAACGACGATGGCCACATCCGCGTTTCGTGCTAACGTCTGCGCTTCCGGGACATTAGATCCGTCGCTGAATAGGACCCTGGCATCGGGAGCCGCTTCCTTGATCCCCTGTGCAATGCTGACGCTATACGGAGGCGTCCCGCTGTACCAGTCAAGCAGAACTTCGTCTGTCCAGGGCCCGATCACTGCGATGGTCTTGAGGCTTCGGCGATCCAAAGGAAGAGTGTGGTTCTCGTTCTTCAATAGAACGATCGACTCGTCAGTTGCCTGGCGCACCAGTTCCCTGCTTGAACTACGATCCCAGGGCGGCAGGTGGCCATCAGAATCGCGCCCAATCTTCGCATATGGATCAACTCCGGGAGGATCCAGTTCGCCGAGACGAAGATGGACACGCAGCAGGTTCTTCAATCCCGCATCCAGGTCGGCCTCAGTTATCAGACCTTCTTTCAGAGCTTTCTCCAAGTCGGGCTGAAAGTTATCGAGAAACCGATTGATCCCGGCCTTAACCCCGGCAGCCGAACCGCGTTCTTTGTCGGGGAAGCTCTTGTGAGCTGTAATCAATAATCCCAACGCTCCGCCGTCGGTACAAATGATGCCATCATTGCCCCACTGATTGATCACAACGCTCTTGAGCACTGGGTTAATCATCATGGGAGTGCCATTCCACGAGTTGTAAGCAGCCATCACGGCGCGCGATCCGCCTTGTTCAAACCCCATCCGGAACGGAACAGAATAGTATTCGCGGAACAGGCGCTCGTCGAAATCGGACGAGGTATAGGAGCGACCGTTCTCGTTTTCATTCGCCAGAAAGTGCTTCATCAGGGAGGCCGCCTGCCAATGTGTGGGATCGGGCCCCTGCAATCCGTGAATAAACGCTACAGCCATCGTGCCTACAAGGTAGGGGTCCTCGCCCATCGACTCTTCTGTGCGCCCCCAGCGCGGGTCACGACTTAGATCCACATTGGGCGCACGCACCACGATTCCGCCAAAATCAAAGACGGGATTTTGATAGTAGTAACGCGCCTCTTCTCCCTCGAGAGCCCCGATTTTTTCCATCAGTGTCGGATTCCATGTCGCACCCAGCCCCTTCTCCTGTGGGAAGGTCGTGCTCGGTAACGGCTGCCGGCCACGTGGTCCCCACCCGCCCGGACCACCTAGCGCGAGTCCGTGCAAACCTTCTGCCTCACCGGACAACACAAAATGCAGGCGTGGGATCTTGGCATTCCCACCCATGAGGCCGATCTTTTCCTGCACGGTAAGGCGCCCCAGTAGATCGGCAATGCGCGCGTCGTCACCAAGAGTCGGATTGCGGAATGGATAGTCTATCTGGGCGCTGGCGTTGAGTCCGATCAATAGAAAAACGCAAAAGATAAGAGCAGCTGAGTTTCTACATCCGCACCGTTGCAAATCCATCTCCATTTGCGTGAAACATCCAAGACTCACACCCGAAAAAAAGCTCATAATCTTGAGTGCCACGCTCCGTTAAACCGCCGAAATAAAGCATGGTTGCCTCGCGGGGGCGACCTAATGTCGGCGAGCCTCGCCTGTATTCGTCCCTCTACGCACCAGTTTGACGAGCACAATGTCGTTGCTGTTCATGGGAACAGTAATTTTGAAACTGCCGTCTTTTTCACTCCTTACAACTTTATCCGTCTCCGGCAGATCGCGTGTCAGGTCGTTTAGATTTGCGACCTGCTGCTCCGTCAGGTGCTTGGGAGAGCCCATTTCGAGGTAGGCCGTATAAGCGTCATTGGCAAGATACCCGGTACGATAAATCTCCATGTCATACACGGTGTTCGCAGCGAGATGCGTTACCTGCAGATCGATGGGGGCAGCCGGATGCGACGCAATTACCTTCGTGTAGAACGAGCGGTTGCTCACCCGTTGATGAGGTTGCACGAAGTCCCAGATAACTCCGATGAAGTTGCCATCCTTAGTAGACAACATCGCCTCCGGGTCGTCCGACGCAATGCTGTTTCCATCGAGCGCATGCAGATACTTGTAAGCGAAGTACGCCGGCTTGCGAATGCCCTCCGGATTCAACAGACCGAAGCCACCCTGGAACGGCGCAGTCGGTGGCCCCGGCTCTTCAAAAAGATCGCTGTACGTCCAGTAACTCATACCCTGCACTAGACCTTGCGCGCTCTTGAGCTTGGTAAGGATATACGGCGCACTGATGTAGGAGTCATGCACGGAATCACGCGGCGTGTAGCTCGTGCTCCACTCGGTAAAATACAGCGGAAGGTTCGGATAGGGAGAAGCTGAAATCTGCTCGCGCACACGGCGTACATCGCTTAGGATGGCATCCGGCGACGGGTCGAGCTTTGTGTCGGCTGCGCCGTTTTCATCGAGAAATCCTCCTTGCACGCCGTATGTGTGGGTCGTGACGAAGTCAACTGGGGCGCCGCTCTGCTTTACGTGCGCCAGAAATTCGGGAACCCAGGCTGCGCCTGCGGTGCTCGGACCTCCAACCCTCAGGCGGGGATCAATGGCTTTAATCGTCTTGGCTGTTGTGTCGTAGAGCTCGAAATAAGCTTTCTGATCAGCGCCTTCCCAAAAGCCGGAGAGATTAGGCTCATTCCACACTTCGAAGAACCAAAAGCGCACTTCTGCCTGCCCGTAGCGCGTCTCAAGATGGCGGATGAATGCATCGATAAGGTCTCGCCACGCTTGGGGTTTCGGATGCGAGGTGTTGCCCTGCCAATAGAAGATGCTGTTTTGCGATGTCGCCAACGCTTTCGGCGTGAAGCCGAGTTCGACAAAGGGCTTGATATGCCGTGCAAGCAGGTCGTCATAGAGCCGGTCAATCTGCTCCCAGTTGTAGACCGTCTTGCCGTCTTCGATCTTTACCGTTCCGAGCACGTCATGGAAAATGGCATGGAAACGGATATAGCGGAAGCCAAGCTCATCTGTTACCAACTTGAGCTGCCCTTGGCTGTCATCGCGAATCAGCGTGCCCGGATAATCTGAACCCACGGACAAGTCGAAAAACCGATCGACCGGACCCGTCGTTTGCTTCAGATCCACGACAATGCAACGGACCGGAGTGGATTGTGCGTAGCTCCTGGCCTGCGGTGCGATAACAACTGCAACCGAACAAAGAACAAGCGCGGAGCATCGCCTGAAGACTGAACGAACCAGAAACATGTACTTCCTTCAACCTGTCGATGCTTGAATGAATGCGCTGCATTGATGTGCGCCGCCGTTGACGGTCATGCCGTGCGACCGACACGGGATGGATTCGCCCCATCCCGTGGCAGCCCCGCCAGGAGCCACCGTGTACGCGCTGTCACGGTGGCTCCGGATACGTTAGAAGTTGTATCGCAGGCTCAGCTCAAGCACGCGGCGCCCGAACTTTTCGTTCGGAACACCATAGGCCCAGCCTTTGCCAGAAGCGACCAGCGCTCCGCTGGTAAAGTTCAGATTGAGGTTGTTGGCGTTGTTCTGATCGAACGACGTCAGCGGGTGATTGATGAAGTTCAGGCCTGTGAACTTGATCTGCGCATTCTGGTGTTCTGTGATCCTGATCGTCCGCGCGAGCGAAAGATCATTGGTGAAGTACGCCGGTCCGCGCAGATAAGGCATGTGGTACGGCCCCTGACCGCCTAGCCCGACCAGCACGCCATTTGAGTCGAACTGCGGCGTGGCCGGAACGGCGAAGCACTTGGCATTGATGTATGCTCCGCCGCTGAGGCCACCCGCCGGATTGCAGCCCAGATTAGGCATCAGTGTGTAATCGGGAGTGCCAAGGTAGTACGTACTATTGATGGTGTTGTATTTGCTCAGGGTATTTGAACCCTGGAACCCAAGGTTCATCGAGAAGCTCTCCTGCAACGGAGCACCGCTCTGCAGCGTGTCGATGCCGGAGATCAACCAGCCGTTCAACGCCACAGCTTCTAGCCTGTTGTGAAAGCGGCTGCCCACCTCATAGGCCCACGACACGTTTAAGGCATGCGTGCGGTCCTGGCCCAGGATGCCGTAATCGTTCTGGATATTGATGGGGTCCTCGCTCCCATTGATGCCCAGGGTCTTCGACCATGTGTAGTTCAGGTTGTAGGTCAGAGCGCCCTGCTGCTTTTGCCAGGAAGCCTGTAGCGCATTGTAGTTGGCCCAAGCACCATGGCGGATCACGTTCATAGAAGTGTAATGAGTCAGTGGACGATAGTCCTGCAGTACCGTGTCCTTGATGTTGTCGATCGAGAACTGCTTGCCAAAGTTCGACGACGCGGGATTCGGATCCGGCTTCAGGAATGCGCCGATAGGAATCTTGTTCACGTCCCCGAGATTGTTCATTAGATCAGAGCTCTGGCTGCCGGAATAGGTAAGCTCCAGCATCGACTTTCCGACCAACTGCTGAGAAACGGTGAAGTTGTAGGTATAGGTCTGCGGCTCGACGTGATCGTTGGGATCGACTGCGTTTCCAGAAGTGATACCGGTACCCGTGTTGGCGCATTGAATGTTCTTACCGGCATCGATCTGAGAAAGGAACGTCGGACTGCTCAAGGTGCACTGGGTGCCGCCCT
>JAICWG010000301.1 GCA_025934915.1 Nitrospira sp. | reverse complement strand
CGGAGATCCAACCCATCTACGAATCGCTGAATTGAAGCTCCGTGACTATTATGACCACTTGCGATCCGTGATCGAGCCCTTCGCAACCGCCGAGGAAGCCCTTGTCGATTGCAGGCGTCGTTTCAAAAACCTTCCGGAACGCCACTTTTCGTCGGTCGAGACGCTTGTGCGGCGACACTTCGAGCAGGATCGAGTGCCTGCGTCCTCTCAAAAAAGCCGTTAACTTTCGAGAGACAGGAACATGATGATCGCATCTTGATATGTGCCGTCGTCCTTGCGGACCGCGCAGGGGATCACGCCAAGTTGTCGAAAGCCGAGCTGTTCCCATAATCGGCGAGCGCCGAGATTTTCGGAAAAGACCAAATTAAAGATCACACTGCGGTAACCGAGCCGTTTGCCATAGTTCAACATGGTCTCGCCCAATAACCGGCCTAAACCCTTACTGCGCCATTTCGGTGCGACGATGAAGCCGGCATTCGCCACGTGCCCCGCTCGACCGGGCCAGTTCGGCTTGAGATAAAACGCATCGGCCATTTCCGTCGCCCGCTTCCGATCCGGCACATACGCCACCACCGTTCGCTTCCCATGAAACCAATAGTCCATGAACTCGTCATGATCGGGAACTCGATCGTGGGGATAGGAGTTCCCCTCTTCAACGATCACTCGATAGAAGGTCTTGAGCGGTTCAATATCTCGCTCATCGGCTAGAGACAGTTGAACTGTGAAACCGTCTTTAAGAGTGCACTGTATAGGGAACTGGAGACCCAATTGAGCATACCGAGACGAGTGGTCAGGCCCTTTTCTGAATTTGCAATGTTTTACGCAATCTAAGCAACAGAATGGTCCCTCACTAATCTTTGCGGCTAGAGAGACCTACAAGTATGAGCCTTGACGCGGAGCACAGCTTCTTGCTGGAAGCGCATTTTGTATGACGCGATAATTTCCTGAACGGCCTTCCTCGGTGCGGCATCATCCGGATGAACAAGGCTCAGGACATACGAAGGCTCGCGAATCACTGCACCTGAAGCCGATCGCCACTGGCCGGACGCCTGCCAAACCGAGAGTCCATCGGGGAAGCGCGGGGTGACTATTTCGCTAAGAAATTGCGTCCAAGCTTCCGGCGTGACATGACCGGACGGCGTTTCCGTGCCGAAATATAGTAATTCCTGCACTGCGGGGCTCTCATCGTCTTTGCATGGTATCGTGCTCATTGCCCCACAGCCCGTGAGCGAGACAAAGAGCAGCAGAGCACCTAATGGATTCTGAAGCATGCGACGACGGACTACTGGCTCTCTAGGACAGCTCCGCATGAGAATCGGACTTCCGCGTTTCTCTCCGCGCAATACCCGATGAATGGTTGCATGAAGTATCCACGAATCAACCTACTTACCGTACCGGTGTCCAATCCGTCTCTTAAAGTGCGGCTACGCAAATCCCGGCCCACCACGCTGTCGGTCGGGCATAGTGAATGTTATCCCTCAGCATTCTTGGGCCAATTGTTGAGGCCTCCTTAGGCGGCCTCTCATCTAAATCCGCAGATACCATCCGCGCTTGTACAAATACCACGCCAGCGTGTACATCATGAAGACGAACATCAGCGCGTAAAGCAGCGACGCCAACATCGACGGAGCAATCGTCGAGAAAACTCGTTGATACAGGAACCCACGAATGCCGGACACATACAGCAGTTTCGAAAATAACACCGAGGCCAGGTAGATCGCGATCGCGTTCGCCCCATACATCACCAATGGTTCGCACCAACCTTTCTTTTTCAATACATCGATGAACCAGTAGCAGCACGCAAACCCGAGAAATGCGAGACCCGAAGTCAGCAGGGCATAGGGCGGCGTCCAAAGCTTTTTATTGATCGGCATCCAGTGATCGAGGAACCAGGCAAGCAGCATCAGAGCCACGGCCGCCACAAACATCCAAATTGTTTTTTCATGCGCCGCTAAGCCTTCACGCCGCAACAACTGCCCGCACAGCACCCCGCACAGCACCCCGCACAGCACATTCGCGATCGCCAGCAGCGTGCTGACAACTCCCAGCGAATCCGTAGGCTCACTCCGCGACAGATGTCCCGACAACAGCAAATTGTCGATGTACCGCACAAAATTCTCGGTTGGAGTCAACACGCCCGCTCCATAGCCCGGGACCGGAATCAGAGTCATCATCATCGAGTAGACCACAAATAGCCCGATAATCCAGCAAATCTGGCCGCGCCACGACGTGTACATGAAAATCACTGCGCCGATCAGATAACAGACCGCGATCCGTTGCAGCACGCCGGGAATGCGAATCATCTCCCAGTTGTAGTCCGGAAATCCGTTCAACAACAACCCTAAACCAAAGAGCAGCGTCGCGCGCTGAAGCGTGTGCAGAAGCAGCATATACCTGTCGGCGTTCTCTTCGATCCGCCGGGCGAACGAAAACGTCATCGACACACCGACAATCCAAAGAAAGAACGGAAATACAAGATCGGCGAATGTCCAGCCGTTCCACTCCGCGTGCCGGAAAGATGAGAACGTCGACGGTCCATAGCCGTTGTTCACTAAAACCATCGACGCCATCGTCGCTCCGCGAAACGCGTCAAGTGACATCAGGCGCTTCGTGTAACTAGATCCGATATTTGACAAACGATGCTCCCTTGGAAAGCCGGTCTCGTTACTGTTTCTCTGCGACAAAACAATCTCACTCGAAGCGGACTGGTCCAAAACCGGAATCTTCCCCATGCTCCAATCGCGTAGCATCGCGACCTCAATTGTTAAGATGTGACCTTCCCCCGATTTTGTGGACACCGGGTTACGCGACAGCCGCCTTTGCTTCGAACTCGGCGGGGGACTGATAGCCAAGGGTCGAGTGGCGTCGCTGCCGATTATAAAATACTTCGAGGT
>JAICWG010000254.1 GCA_025934915.1 Nitrospira sp. | reverse complement strand
TTTTGACACGGTCGAGACGACTGCCTCGATGTATTCCTTCCTGGTGGATCTCGGCCTACGAACCACGAAAGCGGTGTGGCCCATCCAAGGGAACGGCACCCCTAAGGTGGGCGGGACCACGTGCGAAAATGCGCGATATCTCGAGTCGGTCCTAAATCTGAACAAGGATGGATTCGAGATCGCATTTCATAACGCCACCCATCACACGTCCACTCGGGAGCAAACCGTTCATGGATTGGAAACTTTCCGGCACCTGTTTGGACATGATCCCACGTCGATGGCGAATCATTCCGGTTGTCAGGAAAGTATCTATTGGGGAAGTGCGCGAGTATCCGGTGTGTCCCGGATTCTTTACAACATGCTGAATCTGAGCGCGAACGGAAAGACCGCTGTATCTCAGGGCCACCTCGAAGGTAGCCCGCTCTTCTGGGGTGATCTCTGCCGGGAGAAGATCAAGTACGTCAGAAATTTTGCGTTTGGGGACATCAATACGCTCAAGGCCTGTCCTGTGATGCCCTATCATGATCCTGCTCGTCCGTTCGTCAATTATTGGTTCGCCGCTTCAGAAGGCCCGAGTATCCGGTCATTCAATGAGTTGATCAGTGAGGACCGGCAGGACGGATTGGTCAGAGAAGGCGGCGCCGGCATTGTCTATACACATTTCGCCAAGGGTTTTCTGGAGAAGGGGAAAATCAACGAACGTTTCGCGGTGCTCATGGAACGACTGAGCAAACTGAACGGATGGTTCGTCCCGGTCACCACCCTGCTGGATTTCATTCTGCAAACGAGAGGCAGCCACGTCATCACCCAGGCGGAACGGAGTGATCTCGAAAAGCGATGGATCTGGCACAAGATTGTCAACACGCACGGCACAAGTTAACTCTGTACTGCATGACCTATACATTTGAACGGGTAGATGCCCGACTTGAGGACTGGTGGACCCAGATAAACATTCGACGGGCTGTGACTATCCATCAAACTCCCGCCTGGCTTGCGTTTCTCTCGGAAACTCAACTCGGCGAACCTGTCATTGCCGCTTTAAAGGAGGGACAGGAGACGCTTGGCTACTTCCTCGGCATGATTGTACGAAAGTTCGGTCTGCGGATCCTGGGCAGTCCTTTCCCTGGTTGGAGCACCTCGTACATGGGGTGTGCGCTCTCCGCTGATGTGGACAGGCGGCGGATGGTTCAGACGTTGATTGAGTATGCATTTTGTGAACTGGGCTGTGTGCATCTTGAGATGATGGACCGGAATCTGACGCTTGGGGATCTTGATGGGCTCGGTGTGGAATATCGGATGCTTCACGGCTTCGAAATCGATCTCAAACGCAGTGAGGACGAACTCTTTTCCCGCATGACCAGTGCCTGTCGACGCTGTATTCGAAAGGCTGAGAAGGAAGGCGTCATCATTGAGGAAGCGCATGATTCAGAATTTGCGGATGATTACTATGCCCAGCTCAGGGATGTCTTTGCCAAGCAACGTCTGGTACCAACCTACGATATTAATCGCGTGCGGCGCCTCATCACCCACGTGTATCCCATCGGGCAACTTTTGCTGCTTCGCGCGCGTGATCCAAACGGTCGATGCATTGCGACGGGAGTCTTCCCTCATCTGAACGGGGTCATGTATTTCTGGGGAGGGGTGAGCTGGCGACAGCATCAGATCTTGCGCCCGAACGAGGCGCTTCAGTGGCAGGCGATGAAAATCGGCAAACGAAACGGAGTCCATACCTACGACATGGGTGGCGCAGGCGAGTACAAGAGAAAATATGGAGGGCGTGAAATTGCGGTACCTTGGTTTCGGAAGTCTAAATATGTCTGGATTTCGCGGATGCGGAAGCTGGCGCAGCAAAGCATCACTGCTCGCCAGAGGATATCCGGGCAGAGATCTGTCTGTCGGCTAGGGAAGAAGGACAGGCAGGAAATCTCTATCCGGACGATTGCTGACCATCTGAAACCGGTTCACTGCGTGAGATCTGTCTGGCGCCGTCTCCGGTCAGCCCAGAACGCGATCCCAATCATCCCAGCCAGCGTCGGCCAGAGCATGTCGGGGACGGGCACGGCCGATTGACTCAGCACACTAGATTCGGCAGACGCACCGAAAACTACACTCTCTCCCCGGTAGAACGATTCGGTGATACTGAGGGTACCAGATTGTTGATCACTTCCTGACGAATTCGGCAGTTGACCTTGATCGAATAGTTCAAGAATGTGCCCTCCCCCGGAGGGCACGGAGGTAATGATCGTTGCTGTATCGAGTGGTACGAGACCGCTTGGCAGCTTGACCGACCGGTCTCTTGCAGTGAGTAGTCGATACTCACCGTGAGCTTGCCGGTGTCCATGGCCGTGAAGTAGAGTTCGCGATCCGCGCCGACACCCCCCTGACATCTCCCGTTGAGCTCAGTGTGGTGAAGGATGAGGAAAGCTGGCTGGAATCCGCCGTACTCGTGCCCGTTGCGGTCTGTGGGACGCCGAGCGTCAGGGTATTAGGTTTCCAAGTCTGAAAATCTGCAGCCTGATACGCGTGCGTGGAGTTTATAAACGCAGACTGTGTTTGAGCTTCCCCTGTCGTCGTGATGGGAATGCCGCTGAACCGCAACGTGCTCCAGTCCAACATAGCTTCACCGGTATAGTTTACGGCATAGACTGGAGGAACGAGGAGAAGGAGACCAAGTGTCATGCCTGGGAACAGAAGAGATGTTCGCATGGGAAGCCTCCCTGAACGGTGAGACTCTTAGAGTGACGTATCGTGCTATACGCCTTTTCAAAGATTGATGTCAACCAGTGAACGTGTGCTGCAGCGGGCCTCCAACCAATAATCGCCTGAACTTGCGAGGGTTCCTTCTAATGAGTATTATGCATTTCATACTTCAATTACGCTTCTGCAATGAGACAATCCTCCGCTCTTCTTGTGAAACTCGCCACTCGTCTCTACGGGCGATTTCGCCGAGTCTCGCTGGCGCTCTACAGAAGAAACGTTCCGTCTTCAATGCTCAATGTCGTCTTGTACCCGACGTATCTCTTTCAGTTTGTGGCGGCCCATCACAGGCTTCCGATAAGACCGGCCCGGTTATTTAATGATTTCCTCTTTCAAGTGAAGTCAGGATCTCAACTGGAAAGCTCATTACGGAGGCGCGTGTCGGACAAGGAGTATTGCAAGCTGTACACGGAGGAGAAGCTCGGTACGGGGACAACCACTCCAACGATCCATGTGTTGCGGAGTGAGGACGAAGTGGAGCAATATAGGCCATCCGCATTTCCTTGCGTGATCAAGCCGACGAATAGCTCCGGAAGGGTAGTTATCGCGCGCTCTGAAAAGGAATACAGTGAGGCCTTGGCCAGGATTAAGAATTGGTTTCACGAGGACTATTTTCTGTCGGACTTGGAAAAGAATTACGCCACCCTTGAACGGAAAGTCATCTTTGAGGAGTACATCGACGACTCTTTTTCGCTCGAAGGATCAGTTCACTGCCTAAGCGGAGAGCCCAAGCTCGTCAGCCTGATCGATCGATACACCAAGGCGCGGCAGACTTTCGACATCGATGGGACGCCTTTAGGCGTAAGCTTGTTTTATCCCCTACAAGAATTCGAGCCGGCGAGCTGGGACTTCTTGCCGGACCTATTGAGGCAATCGCGAATTGTGTCGGCCGAGTTCACATATATAAGAGTAGACTTTTTTACCGATACGAAACGGGTGCTTTTCGGTGAGCTGACGAATTTGCCCGCAGGCGGGATCGGCCGATTTTACCCAACCGATGGGGAGAAGATATTTTCAGAGGTGTTCTTTAGGCCTGTGCGCCAACAAAGTCCAACGGCCAATTGACCGTCAAAAAGTCTTTTCGCTGGTTGATCCCCAAGATGCCGTCGACCTGGGCAATGAGATCCTGTTTGGGGACAGAGACACCAAAAAACTTGATCATCCAGGCATACAGGTGTTCTTTGTCCTGAAACACCCATTCATGGACCACGGTCTTCCTCCGGATCTTTTGATATCCGGCCTGCTCCACCATCTGGGCGAAGTCATCGTTGAGGTAGTTCCCAACATGTCCTGTAGGAGTATGTTTTCCCACAAATCCGTCAAGGAAACGGCTCGTGGGCGAATCAGTCGTCACCTCGACCATTAACAGTCGTCCACCAACCCTGAGTGTCTTTCGGGTGGCTGCAATCAACTGAAACTGTTCCTGATCGGTAAGATGATGTATGCCTGCAATGGATATCACCGCGTCGAAATAGTTCTTCCGTATGCCGGTCAAGCCGAAGTCTGTTTTGAGAATATTCCACTTGCGCAACATAGCCGGCACGACGAAATCCGCGAACGTGACCTGCTCATTTGTCGCGACGGTCTTCATGAGGCTGCCTTCGAAGGGAACATTGAGGACCCGTCGCGCCTTGAGACGCTTTATCGCGTCATAGAGATATTGAATCTCCGACACGCGAGGAGAATTATCATCGGCGTAAGCATGGATGAGGTCGTCGTTCTTCCCGAATCGTTCTTGGTACGTCGT
>JAICWG010000126.1 GCA_025934915.1 Nitrospira sp. | reverse complement strand
GTGGCCGACGTACACCGCCTGTTGCTTGGGGGTGGGATCTATCTCTATCCGGGGGAAGTCGCTAGACCGGAAGGAAAACTGCGACTGCTCTACGAAGCGAATCCGCTGGCATTTGTCGTCGAACAGGCCGGCGGAAAAGCCTCGACGGGGACATCGAGAATTTTGGAAGTGGAGCCCAAGAAGTTGCACCAGCGTGTGCCGTTGATCATTGGAAGCCGACAAGATGTCGAGCAAGCGGAAGCCTACATTCAGGGAAGGGCCTAGTTGCGCAAATATGTGGTGCGGTCGTATGTGGTACTGTGATGTTGTGTGGAGGGAATTATGGGAGACCGGGTTCAAGAAATTCTGAGTTGGTATGGCAGCGACAATGCCGGTACGAAGACCAATATCGCGCGTTTTCTTCGGTCCGGTAAATTGGCCGGGACCGGCAAGTTGGTCATTTTGCCGGTGGATCAAGGGTTCGAGCATGGTCCGGCACGGAGTTTTTCGGCGAACCCACCCGGGTACAATCCTCACTACCATTTCCAGCTCGCGATCGAGGCGGGGTGTAACGCCTATGCCGCACCGCTGGGATTTCTGGAAGCCGGGGCAAGTGAGTTTGCGGGTCAGATTCCCCTCATTCTCAAGCTCAACAATCACGACGTGCTGCATGACGACAAAGATCCTCAGCCGTCGGTCACGGGCAGCGTGAAGGATGCGCTTCGGTTGGGTTGTTCAGCCGTCGGGTTCACGATTTATCCCGGCTCCGCTCATTGTAACGCCATGTATGAGCAGCTGCGGACGATTGCTGAGGAAGCGAAAGACAGTGGGCTCGCAGTCGTGGTCTGGTCCTATCCCCGTGGAGCGGGTTTGAGCAAGGAAGGTGAGACGGCGATGGATGTCGTCGCGTATGCGGCGCAGATTGCGGCTCAATTGGGCGCACACGTCATCAAGGTAAAATTGCCGAGTGCGCATTTGGAACAGGCTGCCGCCAAGAAGGTCTACGAATCCGTGCAGATTCCGATCAAGACGATGACGGAGCGAGTGAGGCACGTCGTCCAGAGTTCGTTCGATGGTCGTCGGATCGTGATTTTTTCGGGAGGAGCGAAGAGCGAAGATAAGAATGTATTTGAAGAAGCCCGGGCCATTAAGGATGGGGGTGGGTTCGGGAGCATCATCGGCCGGAACTCATTCCAGCGTCCCAAGGCGGAAGCCATTAAGTTTCTCCAAACCATTATGGGGATTTACAGCGGCGAGATTCAATGATCTCGCGCAGCTTTGATAAAAGTGAATCGACGCCATGAATCAAATAGATTTTGATCGCAAACCTCCTCAGAGAACCAGAAGTTGGCTTGTTGCTGCAACCTTGTTGACGGCCGGGATCATCATTGGGTTTGTGATTGCATCGGACCTTGGCTGGTTACCTACCGGGCATGCGGTTCCTGATTCTTCTTCCGTCGCTCAGCCTCCTCAGCCTGCTCAGCCCCCTCCCGTCGCCAGACCGGTCTCGACAGCCCCTCAGCCCATGCTGGGAGGCAGCAATCAAACATTCGTGGACATTGCAAAGTCGGTGAAACCGGCGGTGGTGAATATCTACGCGACGAAAAGTGGGCGTTCTGAAGGCTCCGGCACAGCGCCGTTTGATGACCCATTGTTTAGAAAGTTCTTCGGCGACGAGTTTTTCCGGAAGTTTGAACACCCGAAGGAACGAAAAGAGCGAGGGCTTGGGTCCGGCGTGATCGTCGAATCAAACGGATTGATCATCACCAACAATCATGTGGTCGGCAAGGCGGATGAAATTCGCGTCACCCTGTCGGACAAGCGCGAATTTAAGGCGAAGCTGATCGGCACCGATCCGAAGACCGATGTGGCCGTCGTGAAGATCGACGCGACGGGGCTTCCGACCGTAGCCTGGGCCGATTCAGACAAACTGGAAGTCGGGGAGTTCGTCCTGGCCGTCGGGAATCCGTTCGGACTGACACAAACCGTCACCTTGGGGATCGTCAGTGCCCTTGGGCGCGCAGCGGGTATTGCCGAGTATGAAGATTTCATCCAGACGGATGCGGCCATCAACCCAGGCAACTCCGGTGGACCCTTGGTCAATGTGCGGGGAGAGCTGGTGGGAATCAATACGGCGATATTCAGTCAGAGCGGCGGAAACATGGGGATCGGATTTGCCGTGCCGAGCAATATGGCGCAGTCCATTATGGGGCAGCTCGTACAAACGGGAAAAGTCGTCCGTGGTTGGCTTGGGGTATCAATTCAGGAATTGACGCCGGAATTGGCATCTCAATTTGGTATCACGGAGACAAAGGGTGTGCTCGTCAGCGATGTCATGGACGACAGCCCGGCAAAAAAGGCCGGATTCGAACGAGCCGATGTCATCGTCGAGTATGACGGCAAACCTATGGATTCACCGACTCACTTGCGCAATGCAGTGGCTCAAACGCCGGTTGGGAAAAAAGTCACGATCAAGTTCATTCGCGATAAAAAACCGAAAACAGTCGATCTCACCATTGTCGAGCAGCCCAAGTCGATGTCGCAAAACGGCGAAGACGATGGAGGGGAATCGGCCACGCCGACCGGTGTGCTCTCCAGCCTCGATGTCCGAGACTTGACCCAAGAGTTGGCAAGCCGGTACGGGCTGAAGTCGAGTGAGCGGGGCGTGGTGATCGTTCGGGTCAGGCCTGGGAGTACGACCGAAGAATTAGGTGTTCGGGAGGGCGATATCGTCCTCGAAGTGAATCGTCAACCTGTGTCGTCGGTGAAGATTTTTGAGCGGATCGCCGGCAAGCTGCCGAAGGATCAACCGGTCTTGCTTTTGTTGAAACGCCAGGGGCGGACGATCTACCTGACGCTTCGTCCATGAGGACGTGCCGAGGGTGCGCAGACACCCTGCGTTCGTACGCTTCACGCGATGAGCAAGGGCGGTTTAGAGGCCAAAAATATGGCCAAAAGTTTCCGTTCGGTATTAACGCCAGAACACCTTCAGAATGCTCAAAAAGGCTGTCCAGCAAGGCCGCAGCGAGCGAAGAGGTCAGGCGTACGCTTCGGTACGTTGAACCTCTGAGCGATGCGAGAACGCCGCTGGCGGACTTTTTCAGCATCCGGCTAAATTCCAGTCGTGAATAACCACACCGTGGCTCTTGTCCCTGCCGCCGGACGGGGCCTTCGCATGGGCGGCTCGGTGCCCAAACAATTTCTCGCACTCGGCGGTCAGCCTCTCATCCTCCATTCGCTCCGTGTGCTTCAAGCTTCTTCCATCATCGAGGAAGTCATTCTAGCGGTTCCCCAGCACGAGATGGACTATTGCCTCAAAGAAATCGTGGCGAAGCATCGCTTTACCAAAGTGACGAAAGTGGTGCCGGGAGGACACGAACGACAAGATTCCGTCAGGCATGCGCTTGAGGCGGTCCATGACGATGTCGATGTGGTATTGGTGCATGATGCGGTTCGTCCGTTTCTCACAGAGCAAATGGTGGAAAGGGTTGTGAAGGCGGCACGGGACAAGGGGGCGGCAATTATCGCCCTTCCCATGAAGGATACCGTCAAGCAAGTGGGAGCCGACCATGTCATCGTGCGCACGATTGATCGGCAGTCATTGTGGCTGGCTCAAACCCCACAAGCCTTCCGTTGCGATTGGCTGTTGGCTGCACATCGAAAGGCTCATGCTGAAGGAGTACGTGCAACCGATGATGCCTCTCTCATCGAGTGGGCCGGACATCCAGTGTGTGTCGTCGAAGGAAGCGGCGAAAACATCAAGGTCACGAGGCCGGAAGACATGGTGATCGGCGAAGCGATCTTGGCATCGCGGCGATCTCGCGGCATGAAAGGATCAGTATGAAGAAAGGGTCTCGCATCGGCTATGGCTACGATGTCCACCCGCTCGGGGCGGATCGTCAATTGATCTTGGGAGGGATTGAGATTCCACACACACAAGGATTGCTTGGCCATTCTGATTCCGACGTCCTTGTTCACGCGGTTTGCGATGCTTTATTGGGGGCGATGGGGGAGGGGGATCTTGGCCGGCATTATCCAAGTTCCGATCCCAAGTATAAGGGGATTTCCAGCTTGAAACTGCTGGAAGACGTCACGGCGAAGCTGAACGCGAAGGGGTATCGGGTGGGAAACATCGATACCGTGATTGTGGCCCAGGCCCCTCGGCTTGGCCCGCATCTTCCAGCGATGCAGAAGAAAATAGCGGAGACTGCCGGCATCGAGCTGGATCTGGTCAATGTAAAGGTGAAAAGTGGAGAAGGCTTGGATGCGGTCGGACGCGAAGAAGGAATGATCGCTCACGCTGTGTGTTTAATCGAGCCTGTTTGACGTTGTAAGATAACCGCGTGATATTGGCGAAAATAAAACAAGATCTTCAAGCCGTCTTTGACCGGGATCCGGCCGCCACCAGCAAGCTGGAAGTGATTCTCACCTACGCTGGGTTCCATGCGCTTCTCGCGCATCGCCTCGCGCACTGGCTAAAGGCGCAGGATGTTCCGACCCTGCCGCGGGTTATTTCGCAGTTGGCCCGCTGGGTGACCGGTGTGGAGATCCATCCTTCCGCAAAAATCGGGACCGGCTTTTTCATCGACCATGGGATGGGAGTTGTGATCGGGGAAACTGCTGAAATCGGAGATTACGTGACCCTCTTTCAAGGGGTGACTCTGGGTGGCACCGGCAAGGAGCGGGGCAAAAGGCATCCGACACTCGGTAATCATGTAGTGGTGGGCGCAGGCGCTAAGATCTTAGGAGGGATTACAATCGGCGACAACGTGAAGATCGGGGCGAATTCCGTGGTGCTCAAAAACGTCGCGGCTAATTCCACTGTAATAGGAGTGCCTGCTCGTGTCATCAAGACTCAGGGGACGCGTTTGCCGGATGCGACCATGGATCAGATCGATCTGCCCGACCCGATCAGTGATCGATTGATCGCCCTTGAACAAGAATTGATCGAACTTCGGAAAAGACTCGAAAACCCCGATGAGCAGTCCCATCCGTAACAGTCATCGATACAGACAGGCGCGTGGACGAAATCAGGCCGGCGCGGCATGATGCCGCGCCGGGGAGAGGTGGTCACCGGCTAATTTGAGAGACAGTCGCTCATGAATTTCTTTCGCTCCTCACCCTTCAAGTCCTTCTCGCCCGCCTCTTTGTTGCACGTCTTCATCTTATTCTGCTGACTTTCCTTGCCTCCTTCGTTTTTCTCCGGCTTGGCGGAGAGGCATTGCTTCATAAACGCCTTCCGCTCCTCGCCTTTCCCCTCACCAAATCCCTTCGCATTCGCCTGTTCATTACAAGCCTTCATCTTATTCTGCTGCTGTGGAGCGGCGACCACGAATGGTGTCACACCGAGACTAAGGATAAACAGCGCAATTGCCAGAGTATGTATGGATTTCCACATGCCGAGACTCCTTTGTGGTGAGGGTGAGGTGCGAGTCAAAAACGAATCATAGCACAACTATACGTAGTTATCTGTAGGCAAGGTGTTCGAGCGGTCAATCGTAATCGACCCGTATTAAAAAAAGTCCTTGTGGAGGAGCTGTCTTGCCGGCAGCCGAGCGGTCACGCGCCTGGAGGATGGTCCTGATGCTCTCAGGTGTACGTTTGCTCAAGCCGACCTCCACGAGCGTCCCGACGATCGAGCGGATCATCTGTTTAAGGAACCGGTCGGCATAGGCTTCGATCCGCAGCCGATCGCCTTCACGGAAGACCGTGAAGCGCTGTAGATGACACATAGGGTCGTCGTTGTCGGTGGGTTGGGTCTGGAACGACGAGAAATCGTACGAACCGATTAGGGCAAGTCCCGATTGATTCATCGCTGCGTCGTTGAGAGGCTGATGGATATGCCAGCAATAGTCGCGCCCCACCGCCGGGCGCTCCGGGCGATTTAGGATGCGGTACTCATACAATTTGCCTTGAGCTGAGTGCCTCGCGTGGAATGTGTCCGGCATGAGTGCGGCTGATCGTACCACGATGTTTTTCGGGAGATGAGCGTTCAGCGCTCTGGTCCATTCCCGAGGCGTCATGTCACGGTCGATACGGAAACTCGCGACCTGACCCAGCGCGTGAACTCCCGCATCGGTGCGTCCGGCGCCGATGACCGGTACGTTGATTTGAGTGACGCCTAAGATAGCTGTTTCGACGGCTTCTTGTATCGTCGGCTGGTTGGGTTGACGCTGCCAGCCTGCGTAGGTCGTGCCGTCATATTCGAGAATCAGTTTGATGATGGGCATGAAGCGCGTGGATGGTGATGAGCAAAACGATCATCGGACGTCCGATCGATTATTGGCAAGGAACGAAACAATGCCATGGTAGAGGGATTGAGCGACATCCCGAACGAACACCGGTTTCCTGAGGAGATCTTCTTCGTCGGGGTTGGAAATATAAGCGATCTCGGCCAGGATGCTGGGCATACTCGTAAACCTCAATACATAAAAGGGTGCCGTCTTGACGCCATGGTCGTTGAGTACGTATTGCCCGTTCATCTGAGAGACCATTGCTTCTTTCGCGTTCCAAGCGAGTTCTAGGGACTCCTCGATCTTCTTCGTCGTTAAGAGATCCGCCACAAGGTATTCCCATCCGACTCCGGTGTTGCTGATCGGGGTGCCGTTCTCGCGTGCTGCAACCTCGAGAGCCCGCTGATCCTTAGCTTCTCCAAAGTGATAGATTTCAATCCCTTTGACCGCGCGTGACGGATGAGAGTTGACATGGATGGAGACAAAGAGATCGGCTGAGTTGCTGTTTGCAAACTTCGCACGATCTTCCAGCTCAATAAACACATCACGGTCTCGGGTCATCAATACGCGCACGCCTGACTGCTTCCTCAGGAGTTCGCGAAGCTGGAGTCCCACCTTGAGGGTAATATCCTTCTCCTCGGTCTTTCGGATCCCTCGTGCCCCCGGGTCTTTCCCCCCATGGCCGGGATCGATCACAATAGTCGTGTATCCCTTGACGTGGGGCATCACGGGTTGCGAGACAGGAGAAATTGACCGCTGAGGGAGTTCGTGCGAGTCAGGTGCGTCAGGACGGACTTGTGCATCGGATGGAGTCACGTCAATGACCAAGCGAGGCGGATGGGAAAGCGTGAAGTGCTTATAGGTTCGGAACGATGTGGTCGAAAGAGACACAGCAACAGCCTGGTGGGGCAGTTGAGTGACTATGAAGGGTAAGGGGATGGTCCCATTCGTGGCCTTAATTCGTGCTGGTCGGCCGAGCCATGCGTTGGGAAGCGCGATCACCACTCGGCTTGGATTGGAAGCTCGCTGCTCGATGACAGTGGTGTGGCGATCGAGATCTAACACCAGTCTGGTTCTCTCTGGGCTCGTCATCACACGGAAATTACGAATGGTAACGGGAGCAAGGAAAGCAGTCGTTCCTCTGGTGCGGTTGTGTTCCAATGACATCCTCGGCAGAGGAGGGCGATCATTGGAGGACCAAGCCCAGGCCGCTTGGATTAGGATCCCGTATGCGGACAGGAGGAAGATGACACTGCACGAAAGAAGATCGAGGGGCTTGATTGAAAGCAGCCGAGGCTTTCGTATTTGCATGGGCCCTTTGGGGTAAAGGACAATGTGAAACTATTCTCAGATGTCCGCCAGCTTGTCAAGAATAACACCAGTTGGCTATGCGGAATTCGGATTGACTGTCCACTCATGACCACGATAGCGTGCGGTATGCCGACGCATCTAATCATCGATGGATATAACTTGCTGGCTGGTGGAGGAAGCCTTTCCGGACACCTTGAATCGGCCCGCGAAATGTTAATGCAAGATCTAGCAGCTTATCGGCATCGAAAGAATCACCCCATCACAGTCGTGTTCGACGGCTGGCAGCAAAGCCAGCCGTTGGAACAAAGGGAGCATCGTGTCGGAGTCCAGGTTATCTATTCAAAACGGGGTGAACGGGCGGATCAGGTCATCCAACGGTTGGCACGACAGTATGGGGCGGACTGTGCGGTCGTCAGTTCCGATCACGAGATCGTGAATGCGGCCAGAGCCCATGGCGCCTTTGTCATGGAATCCCGTGAGTTTGCGCGGAAACTCCGGGCGATGTCTCCGACGACAGGTGTCCTACCGAACAAAGAACTCGACGTTGGGGACGACAATAGCCGAAGGCGCGGATCAGAGAAGAAGGGAAATCCTCGTAAGCTTCCAAAGGCGCAGAGGCAGAGAGACCGCCAGCTCAGGCGATTTTGAAAAGTCGCTTGGCGTTCACGGTGGTTGTTCGTTGGATCTCGTCCAGTGAGAGTTCGGAATGGAGCGCGGCAAGCTGCTTGGCCACCTGGGATACATAAACTGGTTCGTTGCGCTTTCCTCGGTAGGGAACCGGGGTGAGATATGGGCAATCAGTTTCGATCAGTACACGATCGAGAGGGGTGTTTTTAGCGACATTTCTCAACGGCGCCGCATTCTGAAACGTCAGGATTCCCGAAAACGACAGATAGAATCCAAGATCCAGAGCTTCTTTAGCCAGCCGGCTGTCTCCGGAAAAACAGTGAAAGACCCCACCAATCTCTGAGGCCCTCTCTTCCTTCAGAATTGTAACGGTATCCTCCTGTGCTTCCCTCGTGTGAATGATTACGGGGAGCGTCAGTTCCCGCGCAACCTGAATCTGCTCACGGAATCGGTCGCGCTGTTCATTCGGTAAAGAGTGATTGTAATGGTAGTCCAGCCCAATTTCTCCATAGGCCACAACCCTCTTGTTCTTTGCCAGATGGCGGAAGGTATCGTACCAGTTGTCTTGGACATGCTTCACTTCGTGCGGGTGGATGCCGATGGAGGCATAGATAAATGGGTATCGTTCTGCGAGTGCAACTGCTGCTTCACTGGTAGCCAAATCACAACCGATGGTGAGAAATGCTCCGACTCCGGCATCTCGCGCGCGAGTGATGACAGCCTCTCTATCTTCGTTGTAGCGGGCATCATCCAAATGGGTATGAGTGTCTATCAGCATCATGGGGATCGTAGCATGAGTTATGAGTCAAGAGGAAGTTCGATCGGGCGGGGAACGATGTCACCGGTTGAATCAACGAAGCGTCAGACTCTGGTCAGGCATTTGTAATAGACTCGTCATGTAGAGTCAGTCTCGAAGGATGAGTTTTTTGGGATGAATTGGAGGGGATTGACAAAACACAACGTCGTAGATTATTGATACTAGTTATCATAATCACGTCCCGAGGCTAGTTATGACATAAGACCTCGGTTAGAGGCCAGAGTACTTTACGTCCAGAGCCCATGGCCGCCTTTAGGCGGCCATGGGCTTTTCTATGGACTTGGCAGGGACAAAGGCGCTGCGGGCTTCTAAACGGCATTAAGAAGAAGATCCTAGTCATCCTGTAAACAGAGGATTTGTTCTATATGAACGTACTTACACACCTAGTGGATTACGGAATTATCGGGTTGCTGGTTGTGCTCAGCCTATGGGCATTGGCAGTAGCGCTGGAACGGTGGCTCTACTATCGGCGTGTTACGCCTCATCAGTTCGAGAACATTCAGATTATGGAAATAGCTCTGACAAAACGACTGGTGGTCATCGGAACGGTGGCAGCCAATGCGCCTTATATCGGGCTCTTGGGAACCGTCTTGGGCATCATGTTGACGTTCCATACGATGGGCATCTCGGGGACGATGGCCGTTAGTGCGATTATGGTTGGATTAAGTTTGGCGCTTAAAGCGACGGCTATTGGATTGCTGGTGGCGATCCCATGCGTGGTGCTCAACAATATACTTCGGCGGCGCGTCACCGAACTCCTCACGCTGTACAAGGTGCAACATGGAGCGTGAACTGAATCAGATCAATGTCATTCCACTGGTGGATGTGATGCTGGTGCTCTTGGTCATTGTCTTGACCACGGCTACTTTCATATCAACGGGGCAAGTGCCGGTCGAACTGGCGAAGGCAAAGGAGGTGAACGATCATCGAGACGCGCCCTTGATGATTACTCTGACTGCCGATTTGGAGCGATTTGTCGGAGTGGTCGATGAAGTAAAGGGACTCGGATTTCGACAGGTGAGTTTGGAGGTTTTACGATCATGACCACCGGCGAATTGAATCACATCAGTGTGGGTACTGTTCCCGAACAAGCACGTGGTTGGATGGCCTCTGTACTGTTGCATCTCCTGGGCCTCGCCGGCGCAATGTTCATCATGGCGAAGATTGAGCAACCGGTTCTGCTGGAATCATTTCATTGGGATATCTCGATGGTAGAGGCTCCAGTTCGCCCTGAACCGACCCAGTCTGAATCCATGCCGGCTGAACGAGTGATCCAGCTGCCCCCTTCACCGGTTAAACCGAAGCCGCCTATCCGAACAGTCACTCAGCCGATCGCCCAACAAAGCCCGTTACCGACTCACGATGAGGCAACGGTGCCTGTTGAAACGGCGCAGATCGTGAAGGATGTCGTCACAAACCCAGAACCGGTGATGGAGTCTCCTGCCGTGGAATCGGTGGAAAGCCGACCGGTTACATCTCAGGCTGTCATGGCAGAACCGGTCGTCTCATCTGAGGCGACGACCATTGAACAGGAAACGCGCATTGAATCGACGGAAACGGCAGTGGAACAGCGCATTGTTCAACAGAGACTCGTGCACTATCGTAGAACTCAGGCGGACTACGGCAGGCTTGGGGACATGGTCAGGAAACGGATCGAAGAATTAAAACATTATCCGAGGATTGCACGAGAGAACCATTGGGAAGGCCGAGTCGTTGTACAGGCGGTCATCAAGGCCGACGGAACGGTCGGAGATCTCAGTGTCGCGGAAAGCTCAGGCCACGCGTTGCTGGACGAGGAGGTGCTGGTCGTCATGAGGAAAGCCTCCCCGTTGACGCTCAAACATCAATTGGAGAAGTCCCAGATTACCATTCTGGTTCCGATCAGTTATCGCTTGGAAGGGTAACAAGCGCAGTAAGAAACTCTAGTCGAGTGGACCATGTACAAAGGAGAATCACAATGAATCGCCGGACGATCATCCGCTCAATCATCCACACCGCGTCATTCATCTCTGTAATTGGGGCGCTTTGTCTATTCGGCGACCCCGCCTTGGCTCAAAGCAAGGGCGAGAAGGCTTTCCATGCCGTGGCGGTCGATGCCAAAAATGTTGAGACCGACGTCAAGAACGTCATCTTTTATTATTATGAAGAGAAGCTCAGCGAAACGGCGTTCGTCCCGCACGAGTTTCGTGAATTGCCGGTCAAGCGGGGGACTGCCACAGTCAAGATCAAGTTTGACGGCATCAAACATATCGACCTCAAGCCATCCAGTAACGGCACAGCGCCGAGCGTGACAATTATGCTCAACGATGGCAAGACGGGTGAATTTATCTTGGCCGTCGCAGGCAGTTTCAAAGGGCAATCCGAATTCGGAGAAGTCGAATTGCCGGCTGCTGAGTTGAAAAAACTCGCATTTAAGTAGCGTTGCTTCACTGCAGTTGGCAATCGCTCAAGGAGGATCCATTCTGAATCTGCTCCGAGTCGACTTGAAGGGAGAGCGCATGTCTTTTTATTTATCTCCAGATATTTCCTTGCCATGTCGAACCTCGGGCAGGTTCGTGAACACTCATGCGCCATATCACTCGTGGATAGGATTCGATTTTTTTCAATGTGGTCAACGAGGCATACCGTGCGCGAGCAAGGTGGAACCATGAGTGAGTCTCGAACGCCGGACGGATCGGGTGTGGATGTCCGGTGCCACTGCGGGAAGCTGATGGCTCGCTGGCAAGGCCAGAGCTTAGTTATCAAATGTGCGCGCTGTAGGCGATTCATTAGGATTCACGCGTCCGCCTGAATTGTACTCTGGTTTACATCGGTAGCTCCTGTTGTAGTCAGTCCACCCCTAGGCTGTGATTCCTTGAGATCAGCATGTACTGCCTGAAGAGGCAGCGAGGATAGCGGTGCGAACCCGTGCAACTGAGGTCTGCGGAGCAAAGAGCCGCGTGAGCTTTCTGCGTGTTTTCCCGTCTTAAGTGGATAGGTGGGTCTGTTCACACACAGGCCTGGTTCCTCGCTACATCCGGTGGACGACTGTCATGATTACCGACCGAGTGACCACTGTCCTCCCGCAGCCTGACTTGATGGGCGCTGTCGATTCCCCTGAAGCCCTATGTCCACCCGTACGAGCACAGCATCGTTTTAAGTTGAGAAAATTTTGGCTCAAGCTCCATCTGTATCTCGGACTGTTCGGGGGCGGGGTCTTTGTATTGATGAGCCTCACCGGCAGCTTCCTCGTCTTCTATAAGGCTATCGATGAGTGGTTGAATCCGGCATTGATGGTGACGAGCGGCAAGGGCACCTATCGGCCGCTGAATGAAATTGTCACGGCGGCCAAGGCGGCAGGTCCTGTCGGTGGCGTGCTGGACAGCGTCGAATGGCCGCCGCATCAGTACGGTGTCTTTCTCACCTGGCACAAGGTGCAAACCGACCGCGCAGATGAATTCCGGTGGATTCAAGTGACCATCAACCCATATACGGCAGCCGTGCTGACCAAGGACCGCGAATGGGGTGGATACTTGATTTCGTTGATTTATGGCCAAGCTGATAATCATTGATAGGCTTTCACGATCTGGTCGAGCGAAACAGTTTCCTGATAGTCCCGATGTTTCTTGATCGCCGCGACGTCGTGCTCAATCGGGTTGAGGTCTGGGGAATACGGTGGCAAACACAG
>JAICWG010000205.1 GCA_025934915.1 Nitrospira sp. | reverse complement strand
GTCCACAGGCGCCCCTCCACGCCGCCGTGGCCCGACCCGCAGATGGGATGACCGACCGATCGGTGCCCCAAGGGCACCTGTGTGCGAAAGAATTTCGGCGCGCAGCTGAAAATATTGAAGAGGAAAACCCGGACAGATCATGGGCTCCATCAACCGGACAAGTTAACTTGCTATCTACAGAATCAGGTTGGTCACGGCACAGCAGGAGCCGGTGAGGAAGTCATATCTTTGGGTCGCACTTCAGACTCTTCATCCGGCGTCACCAGGTCTATCGGCAGTGTCAGGGTATTCGTTAAGACATCGACCGCGAGTTGGGCCAATCCCGACAAGCCGGATGCAAAGGACTTCACCGGCATATAGATCACCTCTGGATCTTCAATCGATCCCTTCATGGTGAACATCGCCGTGGCTATCCCCTTGCGATCGCCCGCCACGATTCGCCCGAAGAGCGGAATGGTCTTGAGAAACTGTGAATACGATCCGAACGGACTCACGGCCACGGCACCATCCACCTGATCGGTCGGTAAATCATAATTCCCTGCCCCCGTGATCTTCAGAATGGGGCTATCGATGATCAAGTTTTCAGTCTGGAACAAGCCGTTCTGGATGAGAATCGTCGCAGAGATTCTGTTGTACGGTAGCCCCTCCTTTTCGAGGTCGACCTTTCCTTGTAGCACTGCCGGGAGGTTCAGCAAACTGACGATCTTCCATACGGCCCGCTCGCTTGATTTCAGGATACGCCCGTTTTCCAAGAGGACTTCGACCTTCCCATTCAAAGACGGATAGACACCGTGCGGATTGCGCCCGTGGCCGCGAAGAGAGCCGCTGAGACGAATCTCTCCCGACACGCCATGAATCTGGCCCTTGGTCAATCTCAACAGGTCTTCGAATTCTACTCCGGTGGCTCGGAAAGAAAGGTCAAGGTCCGCCGGTGCCTTCGGGGGAAGGTGCACCACCAGCCGTCCAGCCACGTGCCCATGGGTTGACTCACCGGAAAGCCGATCGATATCAAGTACCCCGTCCTGAATATTGATTCGGGCGGCAAGCGAACTGAATTTCAGATGCTTGTAGCGCCCGTGCGCGATGGTCGCCGACATGGTGACTTGGCTGGTCGCTGCCAAGGTTTCGAGCAACTCCCGTATCGGGGTCCGTTCACCTTTCGGAATGACCAAACTCATATCAAGCTGGTTGGATTCGATCTTGCCGGTGATGGTAGGCTTCGACGCCCAATTTCGAACCATGGCTTCAACGGCGATATCGCTGCCTTGAACCATGAATGACAACCGTTTGAGTTCAACCTCGTTCCGGAGAAACTTTACACGGGCATAGAGATCTTGTATGTGCCCATCAATCCCTTTCGCCTGCATCAGTCCGTTCGTCAGTCCCATCCATCCGGTCATCCTCCAGGTCTTCCAATCCGGCTCTTTTCCTTTGACATCAAGCGAGACTTCGATATTGCCCGCTTCAAGCCCACCTTTCGATATCCATTCAGGAAGGCTGGATACCGACAATGTACCGGTCGCCACTGCCATATCGATCATAAAGCCGTTACCAAACTGCAGGGTTCCTTTGGCGGGAATGTTCAAAGATGGTAAGACCAGCTCCACTCGCTGCAGCTTTACGGTGGTAGACTGAGGCATCACACCCTCAAACTCCACAGTGGCCTGGGCACCGACGGGCTTTTCCATTGCCCCGACCACCACTTTTGCCTCATCAAGCACGGCGGATCCGCGAATCTGGGGCCTCGTTGTCGAGCTGGACAGAGCAACCTCCGCACTGACCATGCCCTCGAACATACCCCGTTCGCCCCCGGTCGAACGGAACAGCCTCACCAACTGTGCCGCATCACCGCTGGTGCGAATCACAAAGTCTTGGAATTGACTCGTCCTTCCGCCGGTGATCGTCCCTTGGACTTGAACGGTGGTTCCGCCGATATGTCCAGTGACTTGATCAAACTGTGTAGACCCATTGGCCAAGACGAATTTTCCCTGTATCCCGGTCAAACGCTCCGGTAAATTTACATGGGTGAGACTGACTTGGCGAGCCATGATCTCCCCACCGGCGAACGTGATCCCGCCGGACTGGTTCAACGGTCCCACAAGGCGAAACGTCGACTGCGCCGTCCCGTCAGCGTCACGGATACCGGCCAACAATTGCATCACTCGCTCCGCTTTCACGGTCCTCGCCAGAAACTCAATCAGATGCGTTGCTGCGGTCTCACCCGTGATCTCCAGTTCCAACCATGGACCTGCGTCGATAAACGATACCTCCGCCTTTCCACCGGTGATATGCATTGCCCCATACATTCCGGTTACCTTGGCGATGCGAACGCGGCCCGTCTCGACCAATACCACTGCAGCGAGGTCCTTCGCAGCGATACGATCACTGCCGATCAAGCCCCGGCCTTCGCTGACATGAAACTCTCCAATCGTCGAGAGTTGGGGACCGGTCATCGCAGCCCCGGTGAGCGTCGCATTCACCACTTGCACCTTGCCGTCGATCTGGCGATCAGCCAGCAGGGTGGGAAGCTGCGGATGGATCCAGTCAGGGGGAATGGTTTTCAAGAGCTGTGGGAGGGCAACAAGAGAACTGCTGAACGTGACGGCGAACGTTGGCTGAGGAGTCAGAAGGCCGGCCAGATTGGCCTTTCCTTTCAGGGTGATAGCGTTCAAATGCGCGGTCATGTCGGACAGGACCATGTCATATCCGGCAACACCCGGCATGACGCGGACGGTGCTCTTAAGATTTAACGCTCCTTGAAGATGCTGAGAAACCGGCCTGGGACCGAGAAAGTCAGCCACGTCCCGTATTTTGAGATCAGCGGCGTCGATTTGCCCTTCAAACTGAAACCCTGTGGACGATTCGGTTGTCTCTTCCCCGGACAACGACACTAATGGTTCTGCTCGTTTGACGACACCTTCCAGCGACACAGCGGATAGGCCGGACTCTCCTTGATGTGCCGCCGACAGATGCAATTCAGCGCGGCCACGATCAGGCCGGACCATCAACCTAAACTCGACGTGCTCTAACTTGAGGGACCGAACACCGTCTGGTCTGGCGGCATCAATGACCGTGATCGTTCCGTTGACGAGCGTCGCCTCTCTGATCATGAGTGTCCGCGTCATCATGTCAATCGTGTGCTGATCTGTATCAGCCCGGCTGTTCAATCCGTCCAGGACATTCCAACGACCGCCTTCGTTCCGCCGCAGTGTCAGTGTTGGCTCCTCGATCAACAATCGCTTGCCGACAACTTGTTTTTTGAGGAGGGGCATTAGGCGTAAGACCAGATCAACCCGTTTAGCCGTCAGGACAACCTGTTCTGAGTCAGGATCGTGAATCTTGACATCGGTGAGTTCTGTGCGGATACGTGGGAAGATCACAAACTTGACGCGATGCACGTCGATCTTTCTACCCAGGCTCTCCTCAAGCTGTTCCAAGACAAAGTCTTTGAGATAGTCTTGACCGGTTAGTTCCCTCGAAAATGAGAGGAACGCGACGGCCAACACCACGATGGCGAGTACGATCACGAACGCAAGACGAAGACGAGACACATCACCCTTTCAAATTACGTACCGGTCCTTCGTGGCATCTTACCGGATCAATCACCCGAAATCCATGAACTCAGCGTTCTATAAAGGTTTTCTCCCAATGATTTCATAGTCTGACGGCACTACAAGGCGCAAGGGAGCCTCCGAAGTAACCACTATATTTTGAAACCGGACAAGAGTAAGGTTCGCTTTTCAACATAGCTTGGCTCTCTGCAGTTGACAGCAACCGGACAGTCGAACTAAATCTCTTACTATGGCTATTCATACTTTCGCCGGCCAACCAGCACCTCACTCCATCCTTGTGGATGTGGGAAAGCTCTTGTCCGCTTACTGGACCGAGAAACCGGATGCCTCGGTTCGAGGACAGCGTGTGTCATTCGGTACCTCAGGGCATCGTGGCTCTTCCTTCAAACAGAGCTTCAATGAGAACCATATCCTGGCAATTACTCAGGCAATTTGCGAATACCGGGCTACACAGCACACGACCGGGCCGCTCTATTTAGGAAGAGATACGCACGCCCTATCCGAGCCCGCCTTCGTGACAGCCCTTGAGGTCCTTGCAGCCAATGGCGTTGAAGCCATCATCGATAAAGATAGCGGGTTCACGCCGACACCGGTCATCTCGCATGCAATCCTCACCTACAACCGAGGCAGAACGTCCGGTCTGGCCGATGGGATCGTCATCACGCCGTCGCACAATCCCCCGGAAGACGGCGGTATCAAGTACAACCCGCCGCAAGGAGGTCCAGCCGACACACAGATCACGAAATGGATCGAGGATCGAGCCAATGTCCTTCTGGCCGCCAACCTCCAAGGAGTGAAGCGCCTTCCGATTGAACAGGCGCGGCGGGCCTCAACAACCCATCACCATGATTACATCGACGCCTACGTTGGTGATCTGAACAAAGTCATCGACATGGATGTCGTCAAGTCATCGGGACTGAAGCTCGGTGTCGATCCGCTGGGTGGATCCGGCGTGGCCTACTGGCAGCCGATCGCTGAACAGTACGGATTGAACATCGAGAATGTGAATCCAACCGTCGATCCAACTTTTCGATTCATGCCGTTGGATTGGGACGGCAAGATCCGGATGGATTGTTCGTCCCCCTATGCCATGGCGAACTTGATCGCCTTGAAAGATCGCTTCGACGTGGCATTCGGCAATGATGCCGACACTGACCGACATGGAGTCGTCACTCGTTCCGGCTTGATGAATCCGAACCATTATCTGGCTGTCTCGATTGCCTACCTCTTTGCCACTCGTGCCGGCTGGAAATCCGATACCGAAATCGGCAAGACCTTGGTCAGCAGCAGCCTGATCGACCGCGTCGCAGCCAAACTGAAACGGAAGCTGGTTGAAGTACCGGTCGGCTTCAAATGGTTCGTAAGCGGCCTGCTCGACGGGTCTCTCGGTTTTGGCGGAGAAGAAAGCGCCGGCGCATCGTTCCTACGTCGAGATAGGACCGTATGGTCGACTGATAAAGACGGCATCATCATGGATCTGCTGGCCGCCGAGATGATGGCCAAGACCGGTCATGATCCATCCGAGTTGTACCGATCCCTCACGAGAGAACTTGGCGCTCCGGTTTATGAACGGATCGACGCCCCTGCCACGCCGGAGCAGAAAGCCGTTCTCTCCAAACTTTCGCCTGAGCAAGTCAAAGCAAAGGAGCTGGCCGGTGACAAGATCGCGGCAATGCTCACCAAGGCTCCAGGCAACGGCGCAGCAATCGGCGGCCTCAAAGTCGTGACTCAGAACGGTTGGTTCGCCGCGAGACCATCAGGAACCGAAGATGTTTACAAATTGTATGCAGAGAGCTTTAAAGGGGAAGAGCACTTGAAGCGGATTCAAGAGGAGGCACAGGCCCTCGTCGCCAGCGCATTGGCCTCCACCATATGACCTTCATTGCGCCATGAACAGGCATGCTAAACGCTGGCCCTTACCGAAGCACGACTATTGGTCCACGCCGTTTGCGGAATCGCTACTGCAGCACCTCGACCTTCGTCCAGGACTGCGGATCCTCGATGTCGCCTCCGGTCACGGCATCCCCGCCTTTTATCTCGCCGAACAGGTCGGTCCTACGGGTGAAGTGCTGGCAATCGATATCAGTGCCGGTCAGGTCGCTCGTGCCAGAGCCATTCAAGGTTCGCAATTGCCATGGCTTCGGTTCGACTGTACGGACATGCGTGCCTTGCCTCATTTGCCGACTTTCGATCGCGTCACAGGCAATCTCTCCGTCATGTTCTTTCGCCCTAATAGATTCGAGGCCGTCCGTGGGCTCGTCGAACGGCTCAACCCAGGAGGTCAGCTCGTCCTGACCTTTCCGTCTCTAGGGACGTTCGATTCACTGTGGCAGCGGGTAGACCAGGCGATGATCCAGCAAGGGCTTTCGAACGAGCGCGCACGATTTCAGGACTATCTGAACGAACGTCCGTCAGCGCAGGAAGGACGAGGCTGGCTGGGAGCACTCGATCTTGAACGAGTCGAGGCCATCGAGTATCCTCTTGAAGTTGAGACTGGTCCCGGCCATGAGTTTCTCCATCACCCACTACTTCGCGGGGGCTTTCTCGACGACGTATACGAATGTTTTGAGGATCAGTCACTCGCCGACCGATTCATGATCGAAATCTCAGAGGACATCGCTCAATTTACTTCGCTGATCGCGCAACGCTGCGTGCTCTCAGGATGGAAACGGACATCAGCTTGAGAAGCCATGATGTTCAGCATGGTAAAGAGCTGGCAACCCTTGGCCATAAAGTTGAGTTGACGACGAGATCCTGATGTATTACAGTCTGTATGACATTTCGATCAAGGAGAGCTATTCTGGGCCTCAGAACTGTTCGTCTGGACGATGACACCGAAAAAATCCTGAAACAAGTAACAAAGAAAACAGGCTGGTCCATGTCCACGACACTCAAGGTCCACGACACTCAAGCGGGGGATCTTGACATTACGAGATGAGGTGAGTCGTCGCCCTCAACGCTCAGCGTTCGAAATTTACCGCCGCCTTGACCTCGGCCCAGGCGGATATGCGATCGCGCCTTCGACCGACACCCGACGCGGCATGCAGCTCGCGTTACGTCGGAAATCCCGCCGATGATTCTCGTCGATACTGGACCGTTCGTTGCCCTGCTTGATCCTCAAGATGCCGAACATACACGATGTAAAGAAATTCTCCATGCCATACGGGAACCTCTCTTCACCACCATCCCGGTCTTAACCAAAGCCTTTTATTTGTTGACACCGAACAGTATCGGCGCCGACCGTCTTCGTGACTTCATCCCTGATGGTGGTACATCACTATGGTTTCTGGACCAAACATCGACGGCACGAGCGTTCGAGTTGATGGAACAGTACGGAGATCATCCGATGGATCTGGCAGATGCCTCTGTCATTGTCGCTGCGGAATCGCTATGCACTACCAAAGTCTTCACCCTCGACCTGGCTGACTTTCAGCGATACCGCATTCGGCGAGGGCATCGCCACGTGAGGATCGATATCTTGCAATAAACAGTTCCTCAACAAATTGCGGAGCACATCCGGTTGATTTTTGTCCGAAGAGCCAGAGCGGAAGAAAGGGAGCTCTACCATGAAAGCCAAGAATCTCCAGAAGATGTTTGATGAGGGGAAAGACGTGACATCTCATCTTGACCTTTCTAAGGCGCGCCGTCCTGGGCATGAACAGAGACGAGTGAACGTCGATTTTCCCAGTTGGATCATCGATTCATTGGACGCTCAGGCAAGCCACCTTGGTGTCACGAGGCAATCGGTGATCAAGTTGCGGTTTTGCCGAGCGAATGAAGCTCCCCGCAGCAAGCTGCGGGGTATCACAGAACTAAAACATTCGGAGCTGCCGGAGATCGTCGTGAGGCTGCCCTTGCCGCTGCACATACCGTTCGACGGTCTGCCAGTTTGCCCGTTCCCCTATCGTGGC
>JAICWG010000142.1 GCA_025934915.1 Nitrospira sp. | reverse complement strand
GAAAGGGGCTGGAATATCCGTTCCCAGACACCGGCCTTCGCCCACCGGTTCTCGCGCTGGAATACACGGTTCCCTGCACCGACGCTGTCCGGGAGCTCGCGTCTTGCCATCCCCTCCTCCCTTGGGTTTTGATTCATGCCACACAACCTACCCTGCAGAGGGGAACTCTAAATGTCATCAGACCCTAGTAAACTCTGACGTGCACAAGCTGAATCAAAAACTAGTGACTCTTCCAGCTTCCAATATCACTCGCAGGAAGTAAATATGGTAAAGAGACTACATGAGGAGGGTAAAATCATGCGTCTTATGTCAAAGATATTGGGAGTGGCCGCCTTAACAGTTATGATCGGTATGGGCTTGTCTACGCTCGCCCTTTCCACCGATAGGACGATCTATGACAAACCCCATATACAGTCAGGCAAGATTATCCGAGGGGATGTGATGAATGTCGACGAAAAATCATCACAGTCTTGGAACGTGTCGGTAAAAGATCGTGAAACAGGCGAAGTCGTGATTCTCCACATCGACAAGAGTACCACGAGAAGAGACATCACGCTCAGACCTGAGTTAGGAGATTACGTCATCGCACAATATAATCAACAGAACAATCATGCGTACGCGTTCTTAACTAATGAGCGTGTGCATAACTGACTCAGCGCTCACCGCGAATGATCGGAATCAGGAAGGGAATAGGCAAAGCATAAAGGCTAAAAAATGCCGGCTTGTTTTTGGAGCCAGCGGACGTATTTGGTAATTTGATCCACATCCTCTGGTTTCACTGCATCGATCTTCGGCATGTCGCCGAAGTGCCAATGGTGAGCTTTGACTCCGTTGGTCGCCGCTCGCTGAAATGCCGCGTCGCCGTGATGATTCGGCTCATAGACCTTGTGAAGAAACGGTGGGCCCTGGGTAGTTCCGACTCCGCCCACGCCGTGGCAGGTTGAACAGTTGGCGTTGAATTTCTGCTCTCCTTCCCGTAACTCCGCCGGCACAGAGCCCACGGTTCCCGTTCCCTTTGGTTCCACCCCGTTTTGGCTGCACGCTGGTATGACCCCAAGGATCAGCACAACGAGATTCACCATCAGCATTCGTGATGTCTTCATAGAGGTGACCGTTATCCGAGTCGCATGGTTGGCTCAACATACCGCATACTGAATCGGATCTACAACTCCCGCCTCCGCAAATCCCCGTTTCCGAATCAGACAGCTGTCGCACTGCCCACAGGCAATCGGCCCAATTGGGTCATAGCAACTATGCGTGAGATGAAAGGGAACATTCAGAGTCAGGCCAAGCTTTATAATCTCTGCCTTCGTCATCCGGAGCAGCGGCGCTCGAATCTCAATGCTCTTGCCTTGCATGCCTGCTTTAGTTCCCGCTTGAAGTGCTGTTTCCACGGCCTGAATGAATTCCGGACGGCAGTCGGGATAGCCGGAGTAGTCGACCACGTTCGCTCCGAAGTAGATGATCGAGGCTCCCAACACTTCTGCGTGAGCCGCGGCCAGGGAGAGGAAAATCAGATTTCGGCCCGGCACATAGGTAACAGGCACTTCCCGGTTCCGTTCAGATTCAGTCCGATGCTTCGGCACCGATATATCACCGGTCAGGGCCGATCCACCGATCCTCCTTAAATCGACGTCTATCACCATATGCTGGTGAGCTCTCAGAGCCGTCGCCACTTGTCTCGACCGCTCAACCTCCACAGCGTGACGTTGTTGGTATGCAATAGTGAGGAGATGCAGTGCGTACCCGTCACGCCGCGCGACGGCCGCTGCAACAGTGGAATCCAACCCACCGCTGGCAAGAACAACCGCGCACGCTGAAATTTGCCCATTCATGATGGGAAAGGACGAAGTAGGGTGCCGTGGGGAGGAATACTTTGGAGCTAGTCGCGCTCTTCTTCGCGTTCGATTTTCTCCAGCAATTCAGCGCGCGATTGACACTCCACGCATAGCTTGGCGAAGGGGACCGCTTGGAGACGCTTCTCGCTGATCTCAACTCCACATTCGGCACAAATCCCGTAAGTCCCTTCGTGGAGCCGGGTAAGGGCCTCGTCGATCGACTGCCGTCGGCGGTTACGCATCTCCATCAATGAAATACCGAGTTCGCGCTCCAGATCCATTAAGGCTTGGTCGCCGACATCACGCGCCGATTCAAGACGCCGTTGCTGATCTTCGGTCAAGGACTGCCCCAGACTCTCTTCGATCTCCTTAATAATCTCTTGGCGCTTACCAACGAGCATTTTGTGAAGCAGTTCCTGCCGCTGTTCCCGTGCTTCCCGCTCTTTTGCCGTCTCCTTAGGTCGCACGGGCACTTCTACTTCGATCTCGGACGTCACTTTAAGCGCCTCAGCCGCTTCAGCAATCACCGGCTGAGGTTTCTTGACCGCAGTTTCCGCAGATTTCGTCCTTGTCTCGCCCTTTTTCTTCGCCTGTGTTTTCATGGTCATCGAGAGTCCGCTCCAAAAATAGAATAAGTGGTTGGAGGGTCAAAATTCAGGCTTCTATATCACGGCCTGTACCCCTTGAACAAGAGGTGGTGAAGAATGCGTCAGCCTCTAGGGATAGGTGATGGTTGAATGGACATCGTAGCCGGTGAGCTTGTCGCGTCCTTTCAAACTCTTTAGCTCTACCAGAAAATCGAGCCCGACAATTGTGCCGCCAAGCTGACGAACGAGATGGATCGTCGCTTCTGCAGTTCCTCCGGTCGCCAACAGGTCGTCGACAATCAGCACATGCTCGCCAATGTCGATCGCATCGCGGTGCACGGCAAGGCTGTTATGTCCGTACTCGAGACTATACTTCACCTCATAACAATCAGCCGGAAGCTTTCCAGGCTTGCGAACCGGGACAAATCCGGCCTCAAGACGCGCCGCGAGAATCCCGCCGAAAATAAACCCACGGGACTCAATCCCTACAACCTTAGTGATTCTTCGATCCTGATACCGAGTCGTCAATTGGTCGGCCAGACTCTGTACTGCGGCAGGATTCTTCAGGAGCGTGGTGATGTCATAAAACAGAATGCCGGGCTTCGGAAAGTCCGGCACTTCTCGAATGAGTGCTTGATAGTTGACGACCGCCACGGGAATTAGAGCAAGTCTGCCTGTGTCATAGTTTTTCGCTCGATGGTATTGCGAAGTCGAACCAACGCGGCCATCTCGATCTGCCGGACGCGCTCACGAGTCAGCCCCAAGGTACGGCCGATTTCTTCAAGCGTCTTCGCTTCGTCTCCATCGAGCCCGAACCGTGACACAATAACAGTTTGTTCTTTCTCAGGCAACTCCCTCACCCAGGCCATCAGTTCCGTCCTCCGCCGAACTCCGTCGGCGGTCTCATCTGGTGAGAGCCCAACCGGATCCTCGATCACATCGCGTAAGAAAGTATCAGTGCTGTCGTTGAGCGGGCTATCAAGCGAACAGGTTGTGCGCACCAACTGCTTCAGATCTAAGACTTCTTCTTCCGATGTCTTCATCTTGGCTGCCACTTCGGCTGCCCTCGGCTCCCGCCCAAACTTCTGCACCAACTGCTCGGCACGATTCAGATAACGATTGAGGCGCTCGACCACGTGCACCGGTAAACGCACCAGCTTGCCTTGATTAATGATCGCCCGCTCGATGTACTGCCGAATCCACCAAGATGCATAGGTGCTGAACCGGAACCCCCGCTTGTAATTGAATTTTTCGACGGCTTTGATCAAGCCTAAATTGCCTTCTTCCACGATGTCGGAAAACGGAAACCCCCGGTGCATGTAACGCTTCCCGATGCTGATGACAAGCCGCAGATTCGATTCGATCATCTGTTGCCGAGCTTGCTCATCACCAGCCATGACCCGTTTACCGAGTTGCTGTTCTTGTTTGAAGGTCAGCAGGGTCGATCGGCGGACCTCACGCAGGTAGCTCTTCAGAGTGTCAAGACCTTCCGAGCGACCGGTTCCCCGTTCCCTCTGATCCGGTGCATCTACCGGTTGTGAGGCGTCCATGTCGTCGACGGTTTGCCTTCGAGCCTCACTCAACTCGGACTCCTCGTCATGCGGTCGACTCATGATTCCTCGTTTTCTAATACCAAATACTGAAGCTTGAATACCGCCCGGTTGCGGTACTCCACTCCGTCTCAATCTTTGTGACATGGGCGGCAGAAGGACCAGTCTTCAATTCACGTAGAAGTATTTCGATCACCGTTCTTCTTCCCTCCACTTCCAACTCGACCCGGCCATCGGCGAGATTGCGGACCCCACCTACCAGATCAAGTCGCGTAGCGGTTCGTGCCGCAAACGCACGAAATCCTACCCCTTGCACACGACCACCCACGAGGATACGTACTCGAACCGGCAGTTCATCAACCGATTGAGTCATCTGGCTCCACCAAAATCTTTGAATGCAAACAGTCACTTACGGGCTACTCAGCGGATACTCTCACACCTCTTCCGATGCGTCACGCGTTTTACAATTCTGCGCCAAACTATGCCAGCGATGAGCATTATATGAATATGAACAACCAAACAATGTGCTACTTGCCCAAATGGGCAGGCAATTCACTCGAATGCGTCCAGAAACCAGAAAGACATCTGTAGACTCTAGCTCGGGGGCCGGTGCCGACTACGATAAGATGATCAAGAATCAGTGGTATGAACAAGCTTGGTTTGAGTAAGAAGCGAGGATTGCTGAAGGTTCTCATCCCGTCGCCTTTATCAAAGAATAGGCTGCGGGTTGAACAGCTTGATTTGGTCGGGGCGAGAGGATTTGAACCTCCGACCCCTGCGTCCCGAACGCAGTGCGCTACCGGGCTGCGCTACGCCCCGACAAGACCGAGTGGAGAAAACAGACGCGTGATTGTCTTACAAGACAGGGGTAAAAGGCAACCCATGAGCTTCCGCCACACCCCGGTGAGCAATCTTCCCATCTTTGAGATTGATTCCCTTGGCCAGTCCGGGATCAGACTGGATCGCTCGATCCACACCGTCACCGGCGAGTTGTAGCAGATACGGCAATGTCGCATTCGTGAGGGCATAGGTGGATGTGTGAGGGACGATTCCAGGCATATTGGCCACGCAATAGTGCACGACTCCATAGACGACGTAAACAGGCTCCGAATGAGTCGTCGGTCTCGTTGTCTCAACACAACCGCCCTGATCGACAGCAACATCCACAATCACCGATCCAGGCTTCATCCGTGAGACTAGCGACTGAGACACCAGCTTGGGCGCCTTAGCACCGGGAATCAGCACGGCTCCGATGACAAGATCGGCTGAGCATACAGCTTCCTCAATGGTAGAGGGGCTCACAGCGAGCGTGACAATCCGGCCACAGTACAGGTCATCGAGATACCGCAGCCGTTCGACATCCAAATTAATCACAGTAACCTGGGCTCCCATACCAACCGCAATGCGAGTCGCCGAGCTTCCTACTATACCGGCGCCAAGCACAACGACCCTGCCAGGCTGCGCTCCCGGAACTCCTCCCAATAGGACACCCCTCCCTCCGTGGATCTTTTCGAGATATTGGGCACCGATCTGCACCGACATCCTCCCCGCAATTTCACTCATCGGTTTGAGCATCGGAAGACTACCGTCTTTCGACTCGGTCGTTTCATATGCGATAGCCGTGACCTTGTTACTCAGAAGCGCCTTGGTCACATCCGGCAGCGAGGCGAGATGCAAATAGGTGAACAGGACTTGGCCCGGACGAAACAGCTGACACTCAGAAAGCAACGGCTCTTTAACCTTCAGAATCAAATCAGCGTTCTTGAATACCTCGCCCTTCGAATTAGCAATCGTGGCACCGGCCTTACGATACTCGTCATCGCTAAATCCACTACCCAGTCCGGCGGACGGCTCAAGCCAGACTTCATGCCCGCTCCGCTGGAGGGTCGCAGCACCCTCCGGCGTAAGACTGACACGATACTCGTGATCTTTGATTTCCCTCGGAACACCGATGACCATAACGGTTCCCCTTCCAACTATGAATCCTGTACGTCTAATGTTGTCATTATACCTCGATACGCGGAGTGATCGGTTAGACCACCACATTATCTGCCCGTGGACAGTCCGGAAAGGCCTGTTGTAAGATGCAAACTTCAGTGTTGTTGTGGAGGTGAGGATGGGCTCCTGGAACGAAGCGTGTCAGGCTTGCGGAACCGCTGGTGGCCCGCTCACGAAATTTTCGCTGGGGAAAGATTTTTTTGGACGCTCCTACGATCGTCTGTCGCCGTTATCGGATCAGAACCCGAAACGGTATTGTGCCGCTTGTTCAATACACAAGAACTTGCAGCGGGATTTTCGCGATATCCGGGCTGAGTTCGACAAACTACGTGCCGGTCAAGGGTCGGAACTTTCAAAAGGCGACGAGTTCCGACGCTCATCATTACGGTTACATGAAATTATGACTATTTTGAGGGGAACCCAACAGCAATCTCCGTTCTTAAGCGGTCACGATGTAACATTACTAATGGAACGGCTCAATACCCTCACCATGCCGGTATAGCTACTCGATTGTATGCCATCATTTCAACGGCACATCTTCGTGTGTACAAACCAGCGTCCCAAAGATGACCCGCGCGGCTGTTGTGCAAACTTAGGTTCGGAAAAACTTCACGCGCATTTCAAGAGCGAAACAAAACGGTTGAATCTCAAAGGCCTTGTTCGCGCCAATAAAGCCGGCTGTCTGGACCATTGCGAGCTGGGCCCCAGTGTGGTGATCTATCCTGAGGGAGTGTGGTACTGGGTCGGTACAGAAGCCGATGTCACAGAAATCATGGAGCGGCATGTTTTGAAGGGTGAAATCGTCACCCGATTGCTCATGCCCGACCATCCGGTTCCGGAACGACTGGACCCTATCGAGAAGCCGTAGGACTTCCCTACTCTACGTCCATGCCGACAGAAGACAAATGGAAGGCCAATATGGAAAAAGTGGCCTTCACCTGGCAGTTTCCCGGGCTGCTGCTGGACTGGAAGTCGTTCGAAGGCAAAACGATCCAAGCCGTGATTCCATTGACTGGAAAACCCGGTGCCGCCGTGATTGTCTGCAGTGATGCAACCTTTACGGTTGTTCCCGCGCTTTCACCTGAACCCTGGGCACTCGGACAGGGGCTCGTCGATGCTCGTGCTCGACTTGAACCGGCACACCAAGCAGCTTATGAGGAGTACGATCGATTAGCGAAGCAAGACAAGGAAGCGTTGAGAACCGCCAGACTGGAAAAGATTCTGGGCGCGATTTCCAATAATTTGGAACAGATTCCTGAGCTCAAAGAACGACTCAAAGAACTCGTGAAGGAATGGAAGTGAGTAGTCTGCCGAATAAGAACATGTTCGAAATCTTCTCGCAGGGTCTCTTTGAAGGAGTTAAGCCTATGTTGGTCGTTCGTGATCACCTCGTCCGCCATCCCGACCGCTGCACTCATCAGGCCGTCTGTGTACCGATTTGCCCGACCGGCGCCTGGCTTTCGACGCCACCCTACAAATTCGATCCATCGCGTTGTCTGGAAAGCTGCCGGCTCTGTCTGGACGCCTGTCCATCACAGGCTATTTACGCTGTCTTCAAGAAGGGCGACAAACTGTTGGAACCCCAAAAGAAGTAGGACACGAAGTGCTGCGGTCAATCACCTGGGCGCGGTGACCGCGCATATATGAATCAATCAAAAGCTGGATGGTGTGCGGTGCCCGGTCGATGTGCGCAGTTTGGTGATTGATCACACCACCTCGCCAGGGAAGAAAGAATCAAGAAACCAGCTGCTCCAGCCGCGAATCGCAGGTATTCACACAATCTGTTTCCGCAAATGTCCCCAGTAGGCAGTCCCGGCATATCCGCACGCAACGGTGCCTGTCGTCATGGCCATGATTTGATAAACCTTGCTGCGGGGGATTTTGACTTTCACGGTAGAATTCAAAAGGTCTGAGGAATTCATGACGAGCTTGAGGGATTCCCCCGCTGACAGGATAGGCCACATACAAGCCAGCCGTAACCGAGTCTCATAACGTGGGATTGCCATCGTATAGAGCCAGCCCTGATCAAGGTGCTCGACAGCCAAGCGAACGAGTCTGATCAGCACAGGCCTGAAACGAGGGAGATTGTTCTGATTCAATAGATCCTGTGGCTTAAGCCCTGCTTCGGCGAGCATCATTTCTGGAATGTAACAACGTCCCTTCTGCAAATCATGAGCAAGGTCTTTGATGATGTTCGTCAGTTGCAGCCCTTTTCCAAATCGCACCCCGACATCCGACATCCGTTGAATGTCCCAGTTCGCCAGTGCTTTGCGATGAGCGCACATCAAGGAAGTCCAGAACTCACCCACACATCCAGCCACGTGATAAGTATAGCGATCTAAGTCCTCGAGCGTCTTGAGCGCGGTGAGATCCGCTACGGAATTTCCAGGGAACGTGCCCAGATCCATTTCCATTCCTTGCGTCAGGGTCGTCATCACCCGCTGAATCCGACGTCGGTCGTCCGACGAAAAGTCGAGGAAGAGCCGGAAACACTCGTCCAGCCGTTCGAGCAGGATTCGCTCAGCCGAATCTTGTTGGAGCGAACCCATGGCTTGTTGGATGGTACGGATCTGTGCCCAATCGATCTGATCACCGACAAACTGCTCTCTGAGGCGGTTGAGAAAACTCAGTCGGCGCGATCGATCGATAAGTTCCGTATCGGCGATCGTATCGGCAGCCCTAGCAAAGAGATACGCCAAACTTACTTGATCGCGGACATCCGACGGTACAACCACTAGCGTCGTATAAAAGAGACGAGACACACGTTTGAGCAGATCACGAAGCAGTTCCTCTTTCGAAGCGGCGGTACTCATGACATGCATTATGTGACTTCCAGTATTCCTTCCATCCATTTACCTCGATGACTGGACATAGGCCACAATCGTTTGTCGCAAAAGAACGGAAAGAGGCCAGGCTGAGTCGGGACGAATCTGGCCATGACAGTCCTCACGGCTCCAACGTCCTGTTCAACTGATAAGCTGCCGAACGAGTCTTTGATGATAACGTTATGCGGCGTGATCGTCGTGACGCTCGTCGGAATCAGCTCAACCGGTTTCCCGATTTCTACAACCAGATGGTTCGGCGAATAAGAATAACTGTCTAGAATAACCGTGACTCGTTGAACTCCATCCGAGGAGATGGGGGCAGCGATCGCCGAACCCAATGTAGGTGTGTCTGCGGCATGGCCTATTGACGCGAGCGTGACAGTCAACCAGCCCACCTGCCAAGGATCCGGGATGATTTTCCCCCGACTTTCATGAGAACTTTCTAACAGGAATTACTGGAAGGGGTCAACTTTACTCCGTACTTTCAGTGACTTCGAATGTCTTGACTTTCATCCACACGTTCTTATTTGATGAAATCAATGATCACTGAATGCTGCAACTCTAAAAGAACAGTTTGTGTATAATAGTGTCTGTTTCGTTTTTGGTCGAATGCGTAGGCGAAAGCCTATCGCGAAGGAGGACTTCTAATGAAGTGGCTTAAAGGTATTGGCCTGTTCCTAATCGCGAACTTCCTGATCTATATCACACTATCGTTCACGGCCAATCTGTTGATAAACGTCGTCCTGCCGGCGTTCGGAATCGATGTGCGGGGAATCTTTAGTCAGCAGCTCTTGGTTTGGTCGTTGGTGATCGGGTTCGGTGGCGCATTCATCAGCTTGGCATTCTCCAAGCAGATGGCTCGCGCGATGCTGAGCTGTCAGCAAATCACTCAGCCGCGATCACATGCCGAGCATGTAATTTACGGCTCCGTCCAGGAGATTGCTCAACGGCTTCACATCACGATGCCGGAGGTCTGGTTGTATGAGTCGTCGGACCCTAATGCGTTTGCCACCGGCCCGAGTAAGAACAACTCGATGGTAGCTGTTTCTACCGGTCTGCTGCAGAACCTCAAAGAAGATGAGGTGAAGGCGGTACTCGCTCATGAGATGGGGCACGTCTATAACGGAGACATGTTTACGACAACCGTGCTTGCCGGATTGATGAACACGTTCGTCTACTACATCAGCAACTTCTTGGCACAGCTGGTTGGGCAACCTCAGGGAGACCGAGAGGAAGGGAGTGCGGGAAATCCTTTCCTCGCTTTTGTGGTGTATATCTTCCTCCAAATTGTCTTGTCATTCTTGGCCATGCTGGTGATCAGCTGGCATTCCCGTCGGCGGGAATTCGGTGCGGACGCATTCGCCGCGCGGGTATATGGCAAGGGTGCAATGATCTCGGCCTTGGAAGGAATTAATCGGTGGGTCACGAGAGCGCAGCCTGAATACGGCACACAGGATCCTCTGGCGACCTTTAAGATATCGGGCAAAACATCAGGATTCATGCATCTCTTCGCCACTCATCCGCCCATTGAAGAGCGGATCGCCGCCTTGCAGCGGCTGCCGGTCTAACGAACATCACCGCATTCGATAGAACTTGATGTGTTGACGATACTCCTGGACGGCCGCCCACAGGGCGGCCGCTCCCAGAGCAATATTCGCATCAAGCGCAGCCTCGATCTCAGGATCGTCAATCTCAACCTCATACCGATCCTGAATATTCGTCCGAACCGGACCTTGTGCTATATCGCGAGGCATGAAGATTTCCTTCCAAACCTCCTTTTCAACCAAACAGACATCCAGAAATCGCTCGTACAGTAAGCTCAACTTTTCAGAGTCGGTAATCCTCACGCGCTCTCCCATGAGTCCCTTTCTTCCTGAATTTATCTTACCTATTTCTCATCCTGAGACGAGACAGGCACAACATCCTTGATAGTTAAAGCGCATCGTGCCGACCTGATTCACAGCATGAAACGGCTGTTGCCTCAATGTCGTAATGTAGATTTTGGCCAGCCTCCTGACAATATCCTTGCCGAAACATCATCAGTCACGGAGGTATCGTACTGAGAGACATCGCAGGGATCAATTACTACCGCTTCATTCGATGAATCCTTGTGCCCTATCCATTCTATGGTAGAGTGCTTTTGGCTTTTGGATTATGACCGCCCAACCAGCATCGTCGTATTCAGCAGAACAGGTTCCTAGGGCGTGTCGTCAATTAAGCCAGATGACGGCGGCGGCGAGATACACAGCACCAAGGAAGGTTTCGGCACGTTTATCGTATCTGGTGGCGATGGCGCGGTATTGTTTGAGTTTGGCGAAGAAATTTTCGATCAAATGT
>JAICWG010000299.1 GCA_025934915.1 Nitrospira sp. | reverse complement strand
TTCTCTATAATGGCGAGGAATTTGCAACGGCTGCGCTGCAGGGCGCGTCGCCGGCCTATGCTCAGGCACGACGACGTGGTGTGGTGGTTCGTCACCTCAATCCGGATGTGCCCTTAAACCGCGTCATCCGGACAAAGCAGGTCATTCACATCGTCGACGCCAGAGAGGAACGAAGCTATATCGACCGGGACCCGCGATTCTGCGAGCTTGTCGATGATGCTGGAGCCCGCACGCTTCTTCTTGTGCCGATGCTCAAGAATGACGACCTGGTCGGTGCTTTCGCCATCTATCGCCACGAGGTGCGGCCTTTCGGGGACAAGCAGATCGCTCTGGTGAAAACGTTTGCCGACCAGGCCGTGATCGCGATTGAGAATGCCCGGCTGTTCAATGAAACGAAGGAAGCGCTGGCCCGACAAACCGCAACCGCCGACGTGCTGAAGGCGATCAGCCGCTCGGCCTTCGACCTCCAGACCGTGCTTGACGCTTTGCTCACATCTGCGTGCCAACTCTGCGAGGCTGACATTGGCACGATCCGGTACGAAGATGGCGACTATTACCGGCTTGCGGCTACTTACGGCGCGAAGCCGGAATGGATCAGGCATTTTTCCGGGTACTCCGCAAAACCGGACCGGAGCTCGGTGTTCGGCCAAACGATCATCGGCGGCCATACCGTGCACATGCCGGACGTGCTCGCCGACCCCAATTACAATCGCCCTGAGGCGCAGAAGCTGATGGGATTTCGGGCCGCGCTCGGAGTGCCTCTCATCCGCGAAGGCCACACGTTCGGCGTCATTAACCTGTTCCGCTGCGCCGTGGGATCGTTCGAACCCAGGCAGATCGAGATCGTCGAAACCTTCGCTGACCAGGCGGTGATCGCGATCCAAAACGTCCGGCTGTTCGGAGAGCTGCAGGCTCGCACAAAGGAGCTTGCATCTTCGCTGGACGAGCTGCGCGCGGCGCAGGACCGTCTAGTCGTGACCGAGAAGCTGGCCTCGCTCGGCCAACTCACCGCCGGCATCGCGCACGAGATCAAGAACCCGCTCAACTTTATCAATAATTTCTCCGCTCTTTCGGTCGAGCTCGTTGACGAACTTGATGGCGCGTTGAGGCCGGCAACTCTCGATGCCAGAACTCGCGTCGAAGCGGACCAATTGACCGGCCTCTTGAAGGACAACCTCGGCAAGGTGGTCCAGCATGGCAAACGTGCCGATTCAATCGTCAAGAACATGCTGCTGCACTCGCGCGAGGGCTCGGGCGAACGCCGGCTAGCGGATATCAACTCGCTGCTCGACGAGAGTCTCAATCTCGCCTATCACGGCGCACGCGCCGAGAAGCCAACGTTCAATATCACCCTGCAGCGCAACTTCGATGCAGATGCAGGCTCAGTCGAGTTGTTTCCGCAGGAGATCACCCGCGCCTTTCTCAACATGATCTCGAACAGTTTCTACGCAACGAGCAAGCGCCAGGCGGAGACTGCAGACCAGAACTTTGAGCCGATACTCAGCGTCACCACGAAAAACTGCGGAAACACGGTCGAAGTTCGCATTCGCGACAACGGCAACGGCATTCCACTTGAGGTACAAGGAAAGATGTTCAACCCGTTCTTTACGACCAAACCAGCTGGCGAAGGGACCGGACTTGGTCTCTCGATGACGCATGACATCGTCGTTAAGCAACACGGCGGCAGAATTGACGTCGCGACTGTATCCGGACAATTCACAGAGTTCACGATCGTACTGCCAAGGAAGAGCAATGTTTCACAAGGGTCGACGTGAAACGTCCCAGGTCACATGGATGATCGGCCTCAGGGGCCGCCTCGCAGCTGAAGAGAAATGGTCCCTCCGCCATTTTCATTTAGTCTGCGAAGCATCCTTCTTTGCTGCCTCGACCAGCGAGCATCCTCCGGCACCCAGCGGCCGATAAGCTTTATCACCTGGAACAGTCTCGATGATGCGCGCGTAGTCCCATGGTCCCTTTGATTCCTCGGGCCTCTTGACCTGCAGCAGATACATATCGCGAAGCACGCGACCATCAATCCGCAACCGGCCATTGTGGGTCATGAAATCGTTGATCGGCGTCTCCCGCATCTTCGCCATTACCTTCAGCGGGTCCTTGCTGCCCAGGGCTTTGACCGCCTTGAGATAATGGATCGTTGCACTGTAGACGCCAGACTGCACCATGGTCGGCATATGGCCGACCTCCTTGATGAAGCGTTGTGAGAATGCCCGGGTCGCGTCGTTCTGATCCCAATAGAAGGCCGTGGTGAACTGGAGTCCTTGCGCGGCCTTGAGACCGAGTGCGTGGACGTCGGTGATGAACATCAACAGGGCTGCGAACTTCTGGCCGTGCTGCGTGACGCCAAACTCCGAGCCCTGCTTGATCGAATTGGTAGTATCGCCGCCGGCATTCGCGAGGCCGATGATCTCCGCCTTAGAGGCCTGAGCTTGCAACAGGAAGGAAGAGAAATCCGAGGTGTTGATTGGCGCGTAGACGGCGCCTAGGACCTTGCCGCCCTCCTCCTCCACAACCTGGGCAGTGTCCCGCTCGAGTGCATGTCCAAAAGCATAGTCCGCGCCGATAAAAAACCATGATTTCCCACCGGACTTCACGATGGCAGAACCGGTGACATGCGAGAGCGCGTAGGTGTCGTAATTCCACTGCGCGGCGTAAGGTGAGCAATTCTTGCCGGTTATGTCAGAACTGGCCGGTCCGTTGAACAGGACAAGCTTCTGCTTTTGTCGTGAAATATCCTCGACAGCGAGCGCGACGGCAGATGAACCGCCGTCAGTGATCATATCCACGCCCTCATTGTCGTACCAATTGCGGGCGATGTTCACCGCAACGTCGGCCTTGTTCTGGTGGTCGGCCGTGACGATTTCCACCGGCTTACCAAGGACTGGGCCGAAATCCTCGGCGGCCATGTGGGCCGCAACGCCAGTGCCCTTTCCGGTGATGTCGGCATAGAGCGAGTT
>JAICWG010000208.1 GCA_025934915.1 Nitrospira sp. | reverse complement strand
CTGGCGATTTACTGGTCAGACTCATGCCCCATTGTAGCGCCCGCTGATCAACCGGATGAAAGAGGTTTTCTACAGAGCATTTCCGACCCTGATTCATCTGACGGCCCTCACCCATCTGGAAGGACAAATCCGTGCAGCCAAGACAATCCAAGAACTACAGTTTCTCTCCGTCAACGAAACCAGACGATTGATTCCCTATGACGAGGCGTTTTTACTGAGTTCCTCCAGTCCGGACAAGGAAGCGTATCGGGTGCTCAATGCATCGAGCGTAGCCGTTGTTGATCGCGATGCGCCGTTGATCGTGTGGCTCGAACAGGCGGTTCAGGCGCTGCGCCGACCTGGGAACACCAGTGGGCAGCCGATGGTTGTCACGGAAGAGCTGTTGCCAGACTCGCTGCACAGCGGCTGGCGGGAGTTTATGAAGGGGCACGTCTTTTGGTGCCCGTTGCAACATCCGGATGAAACGGTGCTCGGAGCTTGGTGGTTTGAACGGGATTTCGCCTGGCAGAAAAACGATGTGGCGATCGTCCATCGGCTGGCCGGCAGTTATGCGTATGCATGGAAGGCCTTGTCGAAAAAGGAACAGGGCTGGTCCAGAAAGATCAGGAAACCGGCCTGGTGGCTTCTGTCGATTGCCGCGCTGGGCGTGCTCTGTTTGCCGATCCGGATTTCCGTCGTGGCTCCGGTCAAAGTCATGGCGAAGGATCCGGTGGTGATCAGCGCGCTCATGGACGGCGTCATCGAGGATGTGCTCGTGCCGCCGAGCCAAATGGTGCAACCGGGCGCCTCATTGTTCCAGTATGAAGACACGAACCTGCGCAATCAATCCCGCGTCGCGGAGAGGCAATTGGCGGTCGCCCACGCCGAGCATAGTCAGGCAGTCCAAGCCGGTTTCAGCGATCCACAACGCAAGGCTGATGTCCCCTTGAAAGAAGTCGAAGCAGATCTCCGTCAGACCGAGCTCGACTATGCGAAAGAGCTGCTCGACCAGGTCGAAGTCAGGGCGCCGAAACACGGGTTGCTCCTCTATTCGGACAAGTCTGATTGGGTCGGCCGACCGGTGACCGTCGGTGAACGCATCATGGAAATCGCGGACCCACAGCAGATCGAGCTGCGTATCGATTTGCCTGTTGCCGACGCCATTGTCCTCAAAGAAGAGGCTGAGGCGGTTGTCTTTCTCAACGCCCTTCCATTGGAGTCCTTTGCGGCAACCGTGGTCCATACGAGTTACCATGCTGAGGTTCTGCCGGGAGACATTTTGGCATACCGCGTGACAGCGCGGTTGACACAAACGGATCCGCGTGTCCGCATCGGTTGGCAAGGCACGGCAAAAGTCTATGGCGAGCAAGGACCTCTCGCGTATCTGGTGCTATGGCGGCCATTGACAGCGATCCGACAATGGGTGGGCTGGTAGATCATGTCCATCCTGGGATCACCAGACGCCAAGCCGCAGGAACGAGCGCTTCCACTACTTCGCTCGAATCTCCAATTCAATCGCGGCACCCCCACACCCGATGGCGTGCCGACTTGGACTATTGTCGATCCCATTCGCAACCGGTATTTCCAGATCGAATGGCCGATCTATCAGATGATCCAGCGCTGGAATGCCGGAACGATTGAGAAACTCCATGCCGTGATGGTACGTGAGACGACCTGCCGAACGACTGTTGAGGACGTGGAAGACTCTCTATGCAAATAATTTGACCGAGCAGTCTGCGGGCGGCAAGCACACGGATTATCAGGCACAGGCCCAAGCTGGAGAACAGAATTGGATGATGTGGCTGGTCCACCACTATCTGTTCGTCAAGATCCCACTCGTGCATCCGCACAACTTCCTGAAAGCCACGTTGCCGATCGTGGCGCCGCTCTATACGGCGACAGCAGGTTGGACGTTTAGCGTCGTCGGACTGATTGGGCTGATTCTCATCGGGCGCCAATGGGATGCGTTTATTTCAACCTTTCTCTACTTCTTCAACTGGCGTGGCGCGATTCTTTATAGCCTGTCCCTTGGCGCAGTGAAGATTGTCCATGAACTAGGGCACGCCTACACCGCCACGCGATTCGGCTGTCGAGTCCCGACGATGGGCGTTGCTTTCATGGTCATGATGCCGGTCCTCTATTCCGACGTGTCCGATTCCTACCGGCTGACGTCGAAGAGGAAACGTCTCTTGATTGCCGCGGGTGGTGTGATCGCCGAGTTGGGGCTCGCATCGATTGCATTGTTCGCTTGGGGGTTTCTGCCGGAAGGCACAGCCAGGAGCATCGCCTTCCTCGTGGCGACAACCAGTGTGATCATAAGCGCAGTGAATGTTCATGCGATTCGACGGCTATTATCTGCTTGCAGACGGTCTGGGCATTCCGAACCTACAGGATCGGGCCTTCTCGTTCGGACAATGGCAACTACGTGGGCTACTGTTTGGATGCCTCGCCTCGCCCCCTGAGGCGACCTCAGTCACGCTGCGCCGGACCCTCGTCGCCTATGCCTGGGCGATATGGCTCTATCGCTTGATTCTCTTCACCGGCATCGCCGTAATGGTCTATCAGTATTTCTTCAAAGCGCTGGGCATTATCCTGTTTCTGGTCGAGATCGTCTGGTTCATTGCCATGCCCATCGTTCGTGAGATCGGCGGCTGGTGGACCAACCGTGCTTTCTATGCGACGTCATCGAGAGCCTGGGGCACGGCCGTCGTCCTTGGCATCCTCCTTTCGTTCGCGTTTGTTCCGCTCCGCACGAGCATCTCCGTTCCAGCGGTTCTTCAGGCGACGTCCTACGCCACGATCTATGCACCGATGCCTGGACGTGTCAGCCAGGTATTGGTCCGTGACGGGCAAAGGGTCATGGCCGGCGAACAGGTCGTGGTACTGGAGAATCCCTCGCTGGAGAAAGAAGTGCGGCTGGCGGAAATCAAAGTGGCGATGTGGAATTATCGTCTTGGCCGCCAGGCCGGTCATGGTCAGGACCGCGCGCAACGGCAAGTGATCGCGGAATCGTTGAAGACAGGGTTGACCGAATTGGCCGGACTCGAATCCGAACGAGAGAATCTGATTCTCAAGGCCCCCATGGCTGGGACGATACGCGATCGTGCAGATTCCCTCACCCCCGGCCGATGGATCGATCAGAAACTTCCTGTTGCCTATCTCGTCGATGTCGGTCACACCGAGATTGAAGGCCTCGTTCCTGTTGACGAGCTTGCCTATATTGACGTCGGGCAATCGGCGCGATTCGTCCCTGTAGACCTGACCAGACCATCCATGGAGGCTCAGATAACGGAAGTCGCCCAAGTTGACGAGCGAGATCTAGCCATACCCTACTTTGCGTCGATTTTTGGAGGCGATATGGCGGTGCGGAAAGACGATAAGGGCCGACTCAAGCCGGAGGTCTCAGTGTATCGAGTTCGACTGAATCTTCGTGAGGCGATTCGGGATGCCGACCAAGCCGTCCCTGGCCATGTTCAGATCCGGGGACAGCCTTTCAGTGTTCGGACTTCTGTGCCATAGCTTTGTGGGTTGATCCTATGCGCTGAGACGGAAGGACGGTCCGCCCCTAGTCGGCAGACTCCCGGCATCGCTACATATATCTCGTAGGTGGTTCGTCTCCATTACCATCAGTTCTCGCAGGGCTGTGCTTCATTGGTGGAACGAACTTTGAGTAGCTTCGTAGGATCTCCAGCATTGCCAACATCCATCCGATGAAGACTTGACATAGTATCTCGATCACGTAAGGGGCCGATATGTTCTTACGAAGGAAGCCCAAATCGACTTCAACAGACATCCCGGCCAAATTGTCTCGGAAGGTGCCCGAGAATCCGAGGACAAAACAATTCCTCCTCCCGCTCGAACCTCGGCTGATGTTCGATGTCGCCGCGGCAGCTACGGCAGCAGAAGTGAAGACTGAACAGGTTGCGCAGGAGCAGGCTGAAGCGGCCGTATCAGGAGCAGGCGAGGCTGCAGACGATAGCCAAGGGAGAACCGACAGCCAGGAACTGTTCCAGGCTATCTCCACCTTCATGCCAAACGAATCACGGACGGAAGTTGTCTTTGTCGACCCGACCGTACTGAACTACCGCGAACTCTTGAGCGGGATGGATCCGAACATCGAAGTCATCATGCTTGATGGCAGCCAAGATGGTGTGCGGCAGACGGCAACGACACTCACAGATCGTACCGGCATTGATGCGATCCACCTCATTTCACATGGCAGCGTTGGAGAACTACAACTTGGAACCGGGACACTGAATGTTGAGTCCATGGAGCAGTATGCTAATGAACTTGCGACAATCCAGCACTCATTCTCGGAACAAGCCGACATCCTGGTGTATGCCTGCGATTTTGCCAATGGAGAGGCAGGCCAACTCGCCGTTGACCGACTCCCTGAGCTGACAGGGGCCGATGTCCAGGCCAGCAACGACCTCACTGGCCATATTACTCTTGGTGGTGACTGGGATTTTGAAGTCGCAACAGGTTCAATTGAAACGCACATTGCCATCACCGAAGAAGCGCAGATGAACTGGGTTGGTGTGCTGGGGACGGAGACTGTCAAGGATACCTTTTCAAGTACTTCGTACAACAACAACGACGGCACTCAGTCCTGGTCATCGAGTTGGTCCGAGACAGATGCAAGCGGCGGTGGGGCGAACGGCGGGGATGTCCGAGTGAATTCGAACCAGTTGCGGATCGATACCGATACCATAGGCAATGCGGTCAGCCGGGGTGTTGATCTAAGCGGTGCCACTAGCGCAACACTGTCCTTTAGTTACAACAATACGCTGACCGGCGCCGATCGCCGAAGCCCGAGCTTCCAATGATGGTGGAGCGACTTACGGCACGCTTGCCGGAGGGGTATTCTCAAATGCATTAAATACCGCAAGCGGGAGTGCCAGCTTTGACATTTCTGGATATGTCTCCGCGAATACGCGCATTCAATTTATCGTGACAGGGACAGGAGGCGGTGATCGCTTGTACGTCGATGATGTGCAGGTCAGCTATACCACCGCAGCGAACAGCGCGCCGACTATTAGGAGCAACGGCGGTGGCGCTACTGCTTCGATCAACGTGACGGAAAGCAGCATGACAGTTACCACCGTCACGGCCACTGACACGGATGCGGGACAGACGCTTGCCTATTCGATCGTCGGCGGAGCCGACGCGGCCAAATTCACGATCGATAGTAATACCGGAGAATTGCGGTTTGTTTCGGCGCCCAACTATGAAGCCTCGACGGACACCGGTGGCAACAACGTATATGACGTGATAGTGCAGATCTCCGATAGGAACGGCGGAACCGATACGCAAGCCATTGCCGTAACGGTAACCGCCGTCAATGAAACTCCGACGGACTTGAGTCTGTCGGCGAACAGCGTGGCGGAGAACGCGACAAACGGGACCGTGGTGGGGCGAGTGACGGGGACGGACCCGGATCGGGGTGATACCAAGACCTACAGCTTGACCGATAGTGCGGGCGGGCGGTTTGCGATCAACCGCAGCACCGGTGTCCTCACCGTGGCGAACGGTGCACTCTTGAACTACGAAGCGGCGGCGAGCCACACCGTCATTGTCAGGGTTATGGACGTGGGTGGGTTGACATACGATAAGTCCTTTATCATTACTCTTACCGATGCGAATGAGCCGCTGCTGCTTCCAAACATACCGGGCTCTCCTGTGACAAGCCATTCGATGGCTGCCCTTGCGAATGGCACGACCGTGTTTTCCTTATCGGATGTATCGAGCGAGACCGGGAAGGTGGAATTTCCACCGCCAGGAGACTTTCGGAAGGTAATTGAGATAACGACGGAAACTCCCTCGCCAGTCTATACGGAGAACCCTGAGGAAAAGCGTCTGGATATCGGTCGCGAAGAGTTCCATGAGCACGTGGGATCGACCATAGAAAAAAAGGAGTTGTTACTGACTTCCGTCAGTGAAAACAAGACCGAAGGAAAGGTCACAGCCCAAGATCATGGAGGTTCCGCTTCGCTTGCATCGGATCACGTAGGCTTCCAACAGCCAGATCGTACAAGTGAGAGTGCCATCGGCACGACAATGACGCTTGGGTTGGCTGGTGTTGTTTTACAGGGAGCTGTTGGGACCAAAGAAAAGCTAATTACCAACATTAGACGACCCCGCGCTCATACTGAAGGAACCGCGCTGGATATGAAGTCTGAACCCTCGATCGGAGACGACAACCGTTCGTCGCACAATGAATCGGGGCACGGAGACTCCGTCCCAAACAAACCAGGCCCTACCTGAAGCCGCAACCGTACTTCGAAATTGGAGCGTTTATATAAAACTCTTGAGCTAGTGTAGCGTCTCTCAAATAGCTATACAGTCAGCACCTGTTTGGCCCGGTGAATCTTGCGGAGGATCTCCTCCCCCTTGGCTTTCCAGACGTCGCGCGGTGGATGAGCGTTCCGTTCGGCCAGGTAAGCCAGACTCTGGTCGCAGAGTTCTCGGACGTGTGTAAAACTGCCCTCTCGACGACGTCGACAGTGCGGTCCCGGAAGACGCGTTCAACCAGGTTCATCCACGCTGCCGATGGTGAGGTGAAATGCAGATGAAACCGCTTGTGCGTGGCCAACCACTTTTGAACGTCGCCATGCGTGTGCGTGGCGTAGTTGTCGGCAATCAGATGCAGCGCGACCCCTGCGGGAGTCTTCTGATCGATCTGCTTGAGAAACTTCAGCCATTCCTGATGCCGGTGTTTGTTCGCCAGCATCGACACGATCTTGCCTTCCAGATAATTGAGCGCGGCAAACAGCGGCACCGGGCCATGCCGAATAGAGTCATGGGTGGTGGTCTTGATATGCCCCACGCCCAGTGGGAAGCCGGGCTGGGTGCGCTCGATCGCCTGGCACTGACTCTTTTCGTCGCAGCAGAGGACCAGCGCCCGATCCGGCGGATTCAGGTACAAGCCGATCACATCCCGAACTTTTCGTCGAACCGCGGATCGTTGGAGACCTTGAAGGTCCGTGTCAGGTGCGGCTTGATGTCGTTCTTTGACCCGAGACGTGGGACCGTGCTCTTGGAGACCTGGTGAGCCGCCGCCATCGATCGGCAACTCCAGCGCTGGCGATGGGGCGGGGGGTGAACGGCCCCGGTCAGAATCGACGCCGTCACGCGGTCGGTGAGCACCGGCTTGCGACCACGGCCGGGGGTCTCGGTGAGCCCGGCCAGCCCCTGCTCGGCGAACCGCTGCCGCCACACCCGCACCGTGTGGCGGTTGATCCGCAACTGCTCGGCGACCGCCAGATCCGACCCGCCCGCCGCAGTCAGGCGGATGATCCGCGCCCGCAGGACGTCTCGTTGTGCCGCCTTGCCCCTCCGACTCATTCGCCCCAACGTGGCCCGGTCCGTCTCACTCAACACCGTCTT
>JAICWG010000300.1 GCA_025934915.1 Nitrospira sp. | reverse complement strand
CAGGTAGGTGGTGCCCTGAGCCAGATTGATCTGTGCCTCCGGAAGTCCTACGAACTGGACTGCTTGCGCCACGGATGTGGCCACGAGCAGGGCCAATGGATCGGCATTGCCGATATCCTCGGACGCGAAAATCACCATCCGCCTGGCGATGAATTTCGGATCTTCGCCGGCATCCAGCATCCGGGCCAGCCAGTAGAGCGCCCCATCCGCATCAGAATCGCGAAGACTCTTGATGTAGGCCGAGATGACGTTGTAGTGTTCTTCGCCTGCCTTGTCGTACCGCAGCGCCTTCTTGCCTAGCGCTGATTCCAACGAAACCGCATCAATCGCGCGAGTGCCGTCAGGTCCGGCCGATGCTTGGGTCACCACAAACTCCAAGGATGTGAGCAGCGCCCGCGCATCACCATTGCCGAACGAGATCAGGCGTTGTCGAGCATCCGGTAAGAAGCGCGCCTTCCATTTGTCCAGTCCTTGCTCGACGTCGGTAAGCGCACGATTCAAAATCTGACCCAACGCCTCCTCAGTAAGCGGCTTGAGGACAACAACCAAAGACCGCGATAGCAGCGGGCTGATGATCTCAAAGGAAGGATTCTCCGTGGTCGCACCGACCAGAATGATGGTGCCTCGTTCGACATGAGGGAGAAAGGCATCTTGCTGCGCCTTGTTGAAGCGGTGGATTTCATCCACAAACAGAATGGTCCGTTGACCGTTACTCGCTCGGCGTTGCTCGGCTGCTTTGATGATCATACGCAATTCAGGCACACCGCTGGTCACAGCCGAGAAGTGAATAAACTGGGCCTTCGTATGCCGGGCAATGAGATGGGCCAGAGTCGTCTTCCCCGAACCGGGTGGTCCCCAGAAGATGACAGAAGAAAGCCGGTCGGCTTCAATCGCCTTTCGCAAGGGACAATCCGAGCCGACAATCTCGTCTTGGCCGACGAAATCGGCAAACTCACGCGGTCGCATCCGTTCGGCGAGCGGGCTCTCACCCGTATTTTGTGGGCCTTCTGGGGTGGTGAACAGATCAGGGACCTGATCGCGAGAGCGGGTCATGACACTCCTCGAGAGACCAGCGGGAATTGTATACGTCACTCCGTAGGATCGCAAACGGCCCCTTGACCATGCAGGCAACAGATGGTACGAACACCGCGTTTACGGAGCAGCCCGTGCAAGCCACAATCAACGACATTGCCCTCGCGTTCAACGATCAGGGAACCGGCCTTCCCCTTGTCTTTCTCCATGCCTTCCCGCTCAATCGAGCGATGTGGGCAAAGCAGGAGGAAGCGCTGTCGTCACAGTTTCGAGTGATTACGATCGACCTGCGCGGACATGGTGAATCCGATGCGCCGCTCTGGCACTATTCCCTCGACCAAGCAGCCGATGATGTGCATGGTCTGCTTGATCATCTGTCGATCCGGCAAGCGGTCTTCGTCGGACTTTCCATGGGAGGGTACATCCTGTTCGCGTTCTATCGAAAGTTTGCCGAGCGTGTCAAAGGACTAGTGTTGGCCGACACGAAAGCACAAGCGGATACCGATGAAGGGAAACAGGCTCGATTTGAGATGGCTCAGATTGCGTATAAACAAGGGGCTCGTGCGATCGCCGACATCATGATTCCCAAGCTGCTCAGTCCCGCAACAATCCAAACGAGACCGGAGCTGGTTCAACGCGTGCGCACGATGATCGAGGGCAACCAAGTCAGCGGCATAGCGGGAGACTTAATGGCCATGGCAGAGAGACCCGATTCCATCCCACTCCTAAAACGGATGACCTGTCCTGTTCAAATTCTCGTCGGCGAACTGGATCTTCCCACCCCCCCCTTCCGACGCCAAGCTTATGGCGGACCGGATTTCTAACGCTCACTTAGCGATTATTCCAGGAGCCGCCCACCTTTCGAACCTGGAACAGCCCGGCCCGTTCAACGAAACCGTCCGCTCTTTTGTCGTGAATGTCACGAGATAAGCGAGGAAGCCGAGAGAGCGATCGCCTGGAACTCAGTCCGGATCGCCGACGCTGCCGTGTCGGATCAATTTTAAGAATTCCAGGCGAGTCTGTGATTGGCTGCGAAATGCTCCCAACATGGAGCTGGTGACGGCGATCGTGTTCTGTTTTTCCACCCCGCGCATCATCATGCAGAGATGTCGCGCTTCGACGACGACCCCGACACCGTGGGCGCTCAACTTGTTGCTCAGAGTTTCCGCGATTTGAACCGTCAACCGTTCCTGTACTTGTAGTCGCCTCGAAAATGTATCGACAATCCGCGGAATCTTGCTGAGGCCGACGACTTTCTTATTCGGCAAATAGCCGACATGAACTCTGCCGAAAAACGGGAGCAAGTGGTGCTCGCACATGCTGAAGAAATCGATGTCTTTGACGATGACCATCTCGTCGTATTCGATCGGAAACAGCGCGCCGTTCAACAGATGGTCGATATCACGCTGATAGCCCTGCGTCATAAAAGCCAGTGCTTTGGCCACGCGCTCGGGCGTTTTCAGCAAACCGTTGCGACCCGGTTTTTCCCCCAGGGCGACCAGCATTTTGGTAACCAGCGATTGGAGCACTGATAAGTCCGCCGGCTTCCCACTTCCGCCGGAGTCCTCAACTGGTTCTCGTGTTGTCTTTCTCTTCTGTGGCTTCCTCACTCCGTTCCCTCGTCGTTTCAAGCGACGCCCGCATATTCGAAATAGTTATCTCTCGTCTCGATGACACCCACCTTGTGCAGATGCCCTGACGGCAATTGGGGCTTCAAAATGTCCCAAATCAATTTGACGATGTTTTCCCCGGTGGTCGTGAGTTCTGACAGCGCCGGGTCGCTATTGAGGTCACGATGATCGAACCGATCGATAATCCTCTCATTGACCAGGCGGTCGAGATGGTTGAGGTCACAAGGCTCTTGTGTTGCTCCGCTCGTGATCGTGACCAAGACGACGTAGTTATGCCCGTGACCATTCGGATTATTACATT
>JAICWG010000118.1 GCA_025934915.1 Nitrospira sp. | reverse complement strand
TAGGGCAAAGTCTGTCCAAAAACATGAACTCCGTCTTTCTCAACAGTCAGAACCCATGAAAATATTCAGAAAATTTCAGCCAGGCCCCTCTGAAAACCAAAAAGTTACCCAAACATCGGCTTTTTCAGCAGACTGCTAGAGTTTAAGACACCGTGCCTAATGAATATGTCAATCGCATCCTCATAGTTCTGAAGCCCACCATCGATGTCTTTCTCGTCCTTGATACCAATATTCTTAGCGTGCGTAGTCAGTCCACTACTACAGCCAGTCAGCAAATAACAAACGAGAGCGGCAAGTAGTGCTTTCTGATTCATCATGAGGATCGGCCTCCTTCGCTCCATCCTTATCTGACCGTACATTTTACTCTCCATCAATAGGGCTCAAGAACCAAGTAACAAACAATCTGGAATTCGTTGTCTAGTTTTACCAGCAGGTCGCTGAATTATGAATGTCGTTAGGAAAAGCGTAGCAGATTACGGAAAAAGTGCCACACTCTACAGCCTCGTTCTAGACCGAAATATTCTTCCATGACGATCTTTGCCACGTCGGCATAGAATCACATTATTTAATAGGCAAATCGTCTACGTAGTGACTGGTAGAGAGGGGTGGTGGGAAAACCTGTTGACGGAATTGGAGCGCTATTGTGCTTGCTTGAAGTCCAGAAGATCGGGACAAAGCAAATGGCTGGGGGACTAGGAATCGAACCTAGGTAGCCGGCTCCAAAGGCCGGCGTCCTACCGCTAGACGATCCCCCAGCGCGGTACGGAAGCAAATTGTGGAAGTGGCACGAGTGAGAAATTTGGCTGGGGGACTAGGAATCGAACCTAGGTAGTCAGATCCAGAGACTGACGTCCTACCGCTAGACGATCCCCCAACCGGGATTCACAGTAATATATCAATCGCAATTCCGTCAAGATCGACGCGGCTTTGGCAAGAGGGTCCTTCATCCCGTGGAGGCGCGCTCGAGCCCTTTTTGAAGGCGAAACAGGGTCCGGTCACGGCCCAGCACTTCCATCACCTCAAAGAGTCCAGGGCTTGCCGTTCGCCCGGTCAAGGCGACGCGAACCGGCTGGGCAAGCTGACCCATTTTCATGCCTTCTTCTTCGACCAATTGTTTAAAGCTGTTTTCCCATTCCGACTTGGAATACGCTGGTAAGGCTTCGAACCGTACGATTAACTTATTCAGAGCCGGAATGATGGTCGGAGTGAGAAACTTCCTTGCCGCCTCCTCATCGACTGTAACGATCTGCCCAAAATAGGGCCTGACCCACTCCACCATATCGACCAATGTCTTGGCTCGCTCCTTCACCAAGACGACCAGCTGTGCAAGCCACTCATCCGAAACGGCTTCGACTTCCTTTCTCAACCCCGCTTGTTCCAACAACGGCACGAGCGCTTGGGCTACTTGGCGTGGGGGACTGGCTTTGATGTACTCGGCATTCGTCCAGAGCAACTTGTCCGGGTTGAAGACTGCCGCCGATTTTTGTACGTGATCCCACGAGAACTTTTCAATCAGCTCCTGTCGGGAAAAGAGTTCTTGATCTCCGTGAGACCAGCCAAGTCGGACCAGATAGTTGACCATGGCATTGGGAAGATAGCCCATATCTTTGTAGGCCATGATCGAGGTGGCGCCGTGGCGTTTGGAGAGCCGGGTTTTATCTGCGCCTAAAATCATCGGTAGGTGTCCAAAACGTGGCACGGCAAACCCCAAGGCTTCGAAAATTGGAATCTGGCGCGGCATGTTTGTCAGATGGTCGTCTCCCCGCACCACGTGCGTGATGCCCATCAACGCATCGTCGATCACGACCGAAAAATTGTAGGTGGGATAGCCGTTGGACCTGAGAATGATCAAATCGTCTAGGACGGTGTTATCGAAAACGACCGTTCCTTTAATGAGGTCATCGATCATCGTCTGGCCCGTTTGCGGAGCCTTGAATCGAAGGGCGGCGTCCCCTGGCGGGCTTGCGATTCTCAGATTGCGACAACGGCCGTCGTAGCGAGGCGACAGCCCTTTGGCTTCCGCTTCTTTTCGCCGAGCCTCCAATTCTTCCGCTTTACACACACACCAGTAGGCATGCCCAGTCTCAAACAACTTCATGGCATAGCTACGATAGAGATCCATCCGTTCCGTTTGGCGGAATGGTCCCTCGTCCCAATCAAGGCCGACCCATTTCATTCCCGCAAGGATGGCCTGAATCGATTCATCCGTCGAGCGACTTTGATCGGTATCCTCGATGCGGAGAATAAACACACCCTGTCGTTGGCGCGCGAACAGCCAATTGAACAGAGCTGTGCGCACTCCTCCGATATGGAGAAATCCCGTCGGACTGGGTGCAAACCGGACGCGAACGTCACTCATGATGGGCGGTCCCTTTTCACGCGCAACAGACCGCACATCTATACCATGCGGTGAAAATCCTTGTACATCATCCTGCCGCTTCCATCTCCTGACGGCTTCTGCTAAGACGATGTCGGGAGGCGAGGATGGCCGAACTTTCGCAGCCTGCCACGGTACTTTCTGTCACCGATCTCACACCCCACGTCCGCCAACTCGTGGTCAACCCCAAGACCAGCAGGATTTCCTTTCAACCTGGACAGTGGGTCTCCCTCAAACTACCGGTGGGACCAAAGCCGCCGCTCAACCGCGCATATTCCATGGCCGATCCTTCGTCGCCCTATGGGGAGTTAACGCTGGTATTTGATCGCGTGTCCGGCGGACTGGGTTCCAATTATCTCTACGAGCTGAGGTCAGGAGATGAAGTTATCTTGTCAGGCCCTTACGGAAATTTCATCCTACCTCAGCCACTCGACCGAGAGCTGCTGCTGATAGGACGCTACACCGGTCTTGTCCCAATGCGATGCCTCCTCAAGCAGATGTTGTTTTCGAAAATCCAGACTCCCGTCTTACTGATTGCCCTAGCACCCAACGAAAACGAGGTCTTATTCCACCAAGAATGGCTCACGATGCCCCTGCAATATCCCTCTTTCCGCTATCTTCCGCTGGTCGCTCAGAATGGAGAGTCGGAAGCCGTTGAAAAAACCTTGGCCATGCTCGCGCCGCTGGTCAAAGGACAGCCAAAAGTCGCCCCCATGCTGTGTGGAACCAAAGCTTTCGTTCGTCCCCTGCGCACCTTTTTTACGGAGAAAGGGTACGACCGCAAGGAGGTCAAGATAGAGACGTACAATTAGTAGAAGGGTCGACAGGCGATGCTCATTCAGAATGAGTCGACGCGATGACAAGTACCGTTCGAGGAATCACGCCGATCAGTGCCCCTCCCGCACAAGATTTTTATTGACGGCTGGAATTTCGACGACGATATCTTTGTTTCCGTTCGGTACACACTGGCACCCGAGACGAGACTGTAATGTCGTCATGGGAGCTTCGTCCAATTGATCATACTCATCATCCGTACCTTCATTACAGGTCTCCAATCCCTGCTTCACCATGACATGACAGGTCGAACAGGCGCAGACCCCCCCACAGACATGCTCCAAATCCACTCCGTGACCCATCGCAATATCCAAAATGCTGCCGGGAAGTCCGGTGGGGCCATAGGGAATCTTTTCGGGATCAACTGCGACTGTGGTCGAACTCCCATTCGGTTGGATAAATGTCACGGTGTAAGAGGTTTTTGGAAGCTCATAATCGGTCTTTTCAATATACGGGTTTGTCCCGCCCATGTGCCTGTTCCTTTCTGAGACAGTGCTGAATGCTGACTTGTATTGACATCAAAGAAACCTGCGTGCTACTCTTTACCCGACCATCTTGATCGGAGATCATTATAGTCTCCGATCTAACAGATCGGCAATAGCAATGTTAAAGATTTCAAAAAAGGCTGATTACGCGCTCATGGCGCTGCAACACATTGCTTCGGTCCAGTTCGGCGATGTGACGCCTGGCCGTGTGGTCAATACGAAAGAGATCGCCGAGGAGTACAACATTCCGCTGGAATTGTTGGCGAAGGTCCTTCAGGTTCTCTCGAAGAATGGCCTTATTGAAAGCCACAATGGTCCCAAGGGAGGATATCTCTTGGCACGAAGCGCCAGACAGGTCACGATTGCGCAAATCATTGAAAGCATCGAAGGCCCGCTTGCCATCACCGACTGCTCGCACGAAAAAGATGGCGAATTCTGTATGCAGCTCGAACACTGCAATATCCGCACACCTTTACTGAAAATCCAAGACAGCATCTATCAGTTACTGAACAACATGACGCTGGGAGACATGATGGGCGGCACGCCCCTTATCACGATTCAATCTCCCTCGGCACAAGGAGTCGAACGATGAAACTTCCTATTTTCCTCGATAACCATTCCACCACTCCCATGGACCCGCGAGTGCTGGAGGCCATGCTGCCCTATTTCGTGGAAAAGTTCGGTAACGCCGCCAGTCGTAATCATGCCTTCGGCTGGGCCGCGGAAGAAGCCGTGGAACAAGCCCGAAAACAGATTGCGAAGCTTATCAAGGCCGACTCAAAAGAAATCGTCTTCACCAGCGGCGCCACTGAATCGGACAACCTGGCCTTAAAAGGCGTCTTGGAGATGTACAAGGAAAAGGGCACGCACATCATCACGTCGTCCACGGAACATCGGGCCGTGCTCGATACGGCCAAGTCTCTTGAAGCCAAAGGGCTGGCGACCGTGACCTATCTGCCGGTCGACAAACACGGCATGGTGAATCCACAGGACGTGCAAAATGCCATCACCGACAAGACAATCTTGATCTCGATCATGCTGGCCAATAACGAAATCGGCACGATCAATCCCGTCCAGGAAATCGGTAAGATTGCGAAAGCAAAAGGGGTGCTGTTCCATTGCGATGCCACCCAGGGTGTCGGGAAAATACCGGTCGATGTCCAGGCCATGGGCATCGATCTCATGTCGTTCTCGGCCCACAAGCTTTACGGTCCTAAGGGAGTCGGTGCGCTCTACGTCAGAAAGCGGAACCCCCGTGTACGAATCGCGGCCCAGATGGACGGAGGGGGACATGAACGCGGTATGCGGTCCGGCACCTTGCCTGTACCGCTGATCGCGGGATTCGGAAAGGCCTGTGAAATCTGTGAACAGGAGATGACGGCGGAAGCGGCGTGGCTGACCAAGATGCGCGATCGCCTCCAAACCGACATCATGGCGGCGCTTGAGGAAAGCTACCTCAACGGCCACCCGACCAGCCGCTTGCCGGGCAATCTCAATATCTCGTTCGCCTATGTCGAGGGAGAGTCGCTGCTCATGGGCATGAAGGACATTGCGCTCTCGTCCGGTTCAGCCTGCACGTCAGCCACGCTGGAACCCTCGTACGTGTTGCGCGCACTCGGCGTCGGGACAGAGCTCGCTCACTCCTCGATACGCTTCGGCTTAGGCCGTTTCAACAGCGATGAGGAGATTGACTATACGATCAAAAAGGTTATTGAGGTCGTCACCAAGTTGCGGGAAATGTCCCCGCTCTATGAAATGGCGAAAGAGGGCGTGGACCTGAAATCCGTTCAGTGGGCAGCACACTAATTGAGATCTAACGTATCCTTCGGAGGACACCATGGCATACAGCGATAAAGTCGTCGATCATTTCAACAACCCCCGCAACATGGGGAGCTTCAAGAAGGACGAAGAAGGGGTGGGCACCGGCATGGTGGGAGCCCCGGAATGCGGCGACGTGATGAAGCTGCAGATTAAAGTGCAGAACGATACGATCGTCGACGCCAAGTTCAAGACCTTCGGCTGCGGGTCGGCGATCGCCAGTTCCAGCCTGGCTACCGAATGGCTCAAGGGGAAGAAGATCGGGGAAGCCCAGAAGATCAAGAATACGGACATTGTGCAGGAATTAAATCTTCCACCGGTGAAAATTCATTGCTCAGTCCTCGCGGAAGATGCCATTAAAGCCGCATTGGCCGATTATCAGAAGAAGGCTGACGAGCAGCCGGTCGACGTTAAGTAACGGTCAAGAAGGGAGTATTACATGGACACAACGAATGTAGAGGCTCAGGCTCCGAGCATCTCGCTTACTGACGCAGCCTTAAAAGAAGTCAAGCGGCTGATCAATGTACAAGGAATCGAGGAAGGCGGACTCCGCCTCGGGGTGAAGGGAGGAGGCTGTTCGGGTCTGAGTTATACGATCAACTTCGATGACAAGATCGGACAGTACGATCAAGTCTATGAGATCGACGGTGTCAAAGTGATCGTCGATGCGAAGAGCGCCATCTACCTCCAGGGTACCCAACTGGATTACCAAAAGGATCTCATGGGCGGGAACTTCAAGTTCCTCAACCCGAACGCCAACAAGACCTGTGGCTGCGGAGAATCGTTCTCAGCCTGATTCGAGTAGGAGCAGGAGAAACCGACCGGGCATGGCGCAGACGTCATGCCCGTTTTTGCTCATGGATCACGATCAGCCATCAACCCATTCAGATCCCCATCGTCAGCTGCAGATGGCGCGGAGCATGTGCTGGCATTGTCAGTCAGAAGTGACCGGGGAATACTTCTGTGAACGGTGCGTGAAAGTCCAGCCGGTTTCAAAAGAAACCGACTATTTCACCTGCCTTGGGTCTCCACGGCGCCTCACGCTCGACCCAAAGAAACTAGAGGCCAAGTTCTACGAACTGAGCCGGACATTCCATCCAGACTTTTATCAGACCAAGAGCACGGAGGAACAGACCATCAGCCTCAGCAATGCCGCTGTCCTTAATACTGCCTATCGCACGCTCCGTGACCCCATTCAACGAGCGGAATACCTATTGGCCCTAGAAACCGGCTCGGTCAAAGACATTAGAACTTCCCCGCCGGCTGATCTCTTTGAAGAGATTCTGGAACTACAAGATACCTTGGAAGAGTATCGAGCATCGGATCGTGGATCGGATCAGAGCCACCGGATCCGTGTCACTCTCCAGACTGAAGAGGAGGCATTGGAGCGACGCAAGGAAGAGATGGAATCTCAACTTCGCCGGTTGTTTGCCGACTGGGACAAGCTACAAGACGCCGGAGAAGTCACGAGCGCGGCGAGGGCGGAACGGGACAGAATCCTGAAGCAGATGCGCGATCTACTGTCGCATCGGACATATATCAACAATATCATCAACGACCTGGCGGCGACGATCAATTGAAAGAATGTTTTCTCATGGAATTCTCTGCTGTCGGCATCCTTCAAAAAAGATGCTCAAAAGAGTTTCCAACGAGGCCGCAGAGAGTGACGGCCCCGAGGCGTACTGTTTCTGTACGTTGAGGGGAGCAAAACGACCGAGAACGAAGTTCGAAACCCTTTTCAGCATCTTTGATATGGCAAGGATAGTCGGCATAGACCTCGGTACAACCAATTCGCTGATTGCGTACATGAAGGAGGGGCAGCTCTGCATTGTGCCTGACCGCAACGGTCGGACGATGGTGCCTTCGGTTGTCGCTGTAACGGACAATGGCTTGATCGTTGGAGACTCCGCGAAGGAGCACCTGACCAGAAATCCAGAGCGTACGGTCTATTCCGTAAAGCGGTTCATGGGGAAAGGACTGGCCGATGTCCAGGATGAGCTCGGCTATTTTCCGTACCACCTCACTGAAACCGGCGGCGTCATCCGGATCCGACTGGGCCAAAAAAGTTACTCGCCGCCGCAGATCTCCGCCATGATCCTCAAGGAATTGAAGTTGCGCGCGGAAGCCTATCTCAGCGAAAGCATCACAAAAGCCGTCATTACTGTTCCAGCCTACTTCAACGACAGCCAGCGACAAGCCACCAAAGACGCCGGCCTCATTGCCGGGTTGGAAGTCTTGAGAATCATCAATGAACCAACCGCCGCCTCTCTGGCATACGGACTTCAGAAGAACACGCAAGGCACGATCGCCGTGTATGATTTCGGCGGCGGCACGTTTGATATATCGATACTGAAATTGAAAGACGGCATCTTTGAGGTGCTCGCGACCAACGGAGATACACACCTGGGCGGAGACGATGTCGATCGCGTATTAGTTGATCTCTTTGTTGCAGAAATACGAGTGCGCGAAGGAATCGACATAAGCGGCTATCCTGATTACATACAGGCTGTCCGGCTGGAAGCTGAGCGAGCCAAGATACGTCTTTCTGATGATCTCAAGACCGAGATCACAATCGAGCTACCGGAGGACAAACGCTTTACCAGAGAGCTGACGCGTGATCAGCTCGAATCCCTGTCGATGAGTGTGATTGAACGTACGTTAATTCCCTGTCGTATGGCATTAAAAGACGCCGGGCTCACCCAGAAAGACATCGATGAAGTGGTCTTGGTGGGCGGGTCCACCCGCATGCCGTTGGTTCGACAGCGTGTGGAAGCATTGTTCGAGAAACCTCCGCATTGCCACTTGAATCCTGACGAAGTCGTCGCACTGGGCGCGGCCGTGCAAGCCGATATTCTCAGCGGCGGAACAACAGACATGTTGTTGTTGGATGTGACGCCCCTGTCTCTCGGCATCGAAACGATGGGCGGCGTCATGAGCAGCCTGATCCGCCGGAACACGACCATTCCAGCGAGCGCCAAGGAAATGTTCACGACCTATGTCGACGGTCAGACCGGAGTAGACATTCATATCCTGCAAGGTGAGCGCGAACTCGTCAAAGACAACCGGAGCTTGGCACGATTCCGCCTCAAGATGCCGCCCCTCCCAGCCGGCGTACCGCGCATCGAGGTGACCTTTTTGATCGATGCCAACGGAATCTTGAATGTCACGGCGACGGACATGCGGACGGGCCAAAGCCAGTCGATCGAGGTCAAACCTTCCTACGGATTGTCCGACACGGAAGTGGAGCGGATGATCGAGGACTCGTTCAAATTTGCAGCAGAGGACATCGGCGCCCGCAAGCTGATTGAAGCTCGTTTAGACGCCGAATCCTTGATCAAGGCGACCGATAAATCATTGACGGAAGCAGGACATCTGGTGGTGCACGAGGAAACCGATGCGATCCGCACCGCATTGTCGCAGTTGTCCACCGCAAAGGACGGGACAGATCCCCGTGCCATCCGTGCGCGTATGGTTGAACTCGAACAGGCCGCGATGCATTTGAACGTCGTGATGCTGGACGATTCTCTTAAGAAAGGGCTGCAAGGGAAAAAAGTGTCGGAGGTGTCGTGACCGTGGAGGGACAATGATGGACCTGAAGTGGCAAGATGCCGAAGAGATCGCCATCCGACTGGTAGAAAAACACCCTGAAACGGATCCGCTCACAGTACGCTTCACCGACATGCATGCCTGGGTCGTTGCGCTGTCGGAATTTCGGGACGATCCCAAGAAGTCGAACGAAAAGATTCTGGAAACGATTCAGATGGCTTGGCACGAGGAATATCAAGATTCGAAGTCATAGTCCCGGCGGTTGCAAGTTGTCGTCTCCGATCGGCTGACCTTCGGGGATCTGATCAAGCTTATAGAAATCCGTTGGATCCAACCGCCGCTGCGCCGCCTGAGTCGGCTCACTCCCCTTCGCAAAGAGCTCAACCGTTCCCTTCTGCTCTTCTCCTTCTTGCTCTGACTCCAGGAGTCCGGTAGCGGCATCGACTTTCACAAAAGCCACCCCGTCGGGAATCTCAAACGGGACGACGGGAAGCTGCTTAAGCGCCTCTTTCATGAACGCGTTCCAGATCGGTAAGGCTGAACGGGCTCCCGTCTCGCTCTCTCCGAGTGAGCGGCGGTCATCAAAGCCGACATAGACGCCGGTGACCAGATTCGGTGTTCCACCGATAAACCAGGCATTGATATAGTCGTTCGTTGTGCCGGTTTTCCCGGCGATCGGACGCCCCAGAACCTTTGCCGCCTGCCCGGTTCCCCGCTGCACGACATCTTCCATCATGTTGGTAATCAAATAAGCGGTTTCTTTGGAGATGACTTCATGAGGCTCAGACTCGGTCACTTCAAGGGTCTTGCCCATGTTATCTTTGACCGATTTGACGGCAAAGGGTTCCACTCGACTCCCTTGATTCAAAAATACGCCATATACCGAAGTTAACTCCAGCAAGCCGACCGAAGATGTGCCGAGTCCCAGGGACAGATCGGCGGGGAGCGAGCTCGTGACCCCGACGGTACGCGAGAACTCGATCACGTTTTTCACGCCGACCTTGTCCAACAACCGAACCGTTGCAAGATTGTGTGACTGAGCCAGTGCATCCCTGAGACTCACCATGCCGTGAAACTTCCGACCGTAGTTTTCCGGCTTCCAAATCTTGTCGTCCTCTTCCTGCTCATAGACGACCGGGGCATCGAGGATCTGGGTGGCAGGGCTCAACCCTTGACTCATCGCGGTCGCATAAATGAGGGGTTTGAACGCGGACCCCGGTTGCCGGTGAGCCTGAACCGCACGGTTGTATTCACTGCGGGAGAAATCATAGCCGCCCACCATCGCACGAATCGTACCCTCTTTGGGATCGATCGCAATCAGTCCTCCCTCGACGATCGGCGTCTGCTCCAATGTGAGTTGCACTCCATCCTTGGTAAGTTTTTTCACGCCGATTTCGATGACATCCCCAGGCTTCAGGAGTTGCTTGAGATTCGGATTCACGACAAAATCCACTGTGGGATCCGGCCCCTTGAGCATCCGCTTGGCCCACGTCATGTCGTCAAACGCCAACTTCGCGGTAAAGGCGCCGACTTGAACCACATAATGATCCTTCGCAACCTTTAAGACGACCCCTTCACCCAGATACCCGGGTTTGAGCAGCTGATCCGTCTGGGCCAGGTCCGAGGGCTGAAAGGTCGCCAAATCGACGGTTCGCCGAGGCCCCCGCCACCCTTCCCGTTTGTCGAGCTCGCGAACCCCGTTCAAGAGCGCCGACTCCGCCGCTTTTTGCATCTCCAAATTCAAAGTCGTGTAGATTTGGAGACCGCCCTTGTACACCATCGACTCCCCGTACTTCGCCATGAGCAGTTGACGGACGTATTCGACGAAGTACGGCGCAAGATGTTCGCTCCCGGGTCGATGGAAATTCAGTTTTTCACGAGCGGCCGCTTCCCGTTCCGCTGCTGTAATAAACCCGACTTCCTCCATTCTGGCGAGAACATGCTCTTGGCGCTTCTTCGCCAATTCATAGGCGGTGAAAGGAGAAAACCGGCTGGGCGACTTCGGCAGGCCGCCTAAAAAGGCGGATTCGGCCAGAGTCAGGGCTCTGATGTCTTTGTCGAAATAGGAATGAGCCGCCGAGCCGACCCCATAGGCCCCCTGCCCGAAGTAGATTTGGTTCAAGTAGGTTTCAAGGATCTGCTCCTTCCCGGAGACTACTTCCATTTTGTACGCGAGAATGAGCTCACGAATTTTCCGTTCATACGACCGCTCGGACGAGAGAAAGAGCGAACGAGCCAGTTGTTGCGTGATCGTGCTGGCGCCTTCGACCTTCTTTCCTCCATGCCGAATGTTCGTCCAGGCCGCCCGCAGCATCCCGATAAAGTCCAACCCCGGATGCTCGAAAAACCGCGCGTCTTCCGTCGCGATAACGGCATGCGTCAACGTCTTGGGAATTTCAGGAAGCGGAGTCAGAATGCGGCGCTCGATGAAGAATTGGCCGATGGGTTGTCGATCATCTGAATAGACGGTGGTAACCAAACTCGGTTGATAGTTTTGGAGCAGGTCGAGCGATGGAAGATCTTGGGAAAAGTGCCAGATGATTCCTGCGACCGTCGTGGCCCCGACGATGGTGATGCTTACGAGACCGATCAAGGCGGCCTGCCACCGGCGCAGACGACGGCGTGGCCGTGCCTGAATTTCGACGAACCGTTCATCGCGTGGCATTACAATTCACTCCTGAGGAAGTCCATCACTGGGGCTGGGAAACCTTACAATGCGTCCTTTCAAAACTCAAGTTTCCACCGCGAATGTCATCCGAATGACCGCTTGTGAGACGGCAGGCGCTCATGTATACTTTTGCCGACGCCTCGGTAGCGGGGCGTCTTTTTTTTGTCATTAAAAGGAAGTACCGTCATCATGTCCACAGTACGCGCGCCTCATGACCGTCGCAGCGATATTCGGAATATCGCCATTATCGCCCACGTCGACCACGGCAAAACGACCTTGGTCGATGCGGTGCTCCGCCAAACTCACGTCCATCGCAAGATCGACGATATGGGCGAACGCATCATGGACTCGATGGACCAGGAACGGGAGCGTGGGATCACGATCCGGGCTAAAAACGCCAGCGTCATCTACAACGGGGTGAAAATCAACATTGTCGATACTCCAGGCCATGCTGATTTCGGCGGTGAAGTGGAGCGCACGCTCCGGATGGTGGACGGTGTATTGATTTTGGTCGATGCGAAAGAGGGCCCCATGCCGCAAACGACCTTCGTGTTGCGGAAAGCCTTGGCGCTTGGGCACAAAGCCATTGTCGTCATCAACAAGATCGACCGGCCGGACGCCGTCATCGACGACGTGGTCAACCGAACATTCGATCTCTTTGTCCATCTGGGAGCCACCGACGAACAACTCGATTTTCCGATCGTCTACACGTCGGCGATTAAAGGGATCGCCACGCTCGATGTCAACAAGCCGGGTACCGACATCATACCGTTGCTCGATACCGTGCTGGAGAAGATTCCGGCCCCGGCCATTACCGTCGAGGCCCCGCTCCAAATTCTTGTGCTGGCCCTCGTGCAAGATTCCTACAAAGGCAAGATGGGGATCGGCAAGATCCAGTCCGGTTCAATTGCCCGGCGGCAGAATGTCATGGTCCTCGGCAAGAACGGCGCGCAGATTCCCGGAAAAGTGTCCGACCTCGCGGTTTATTCTGGCCTTGAACGAGCCGACACCGAACAGGCAGCCGCCGGAGAGATCGTCGCGGTGGCAGGGCTTGATGAGGTGAGCATCGGGGACACCATCGCCGACGCCGAGCGTCCGGTCGCCCTCCCGCGCGTCTCGATCGACGAGCCGACGGTTCAGATGACCTTCTCAGTGAATAACAGTCCCTTCGCCGGACGTGAAGGTAAGTTCCTGACGTCACGCCATTTGCGTGAGCGTCTGTTCAAAGAACTGGAAACCAATGTGTCGCTCCGCGTCAATGAGACGGACAGCGCCGACCGTTTCCTCGTGGCCGGCCGAGGCGAACTCCATCTCGGCGTGTTGATTGAACAGATGCGACGGGAAGGCTACGAGCTTCAAGTCTCGCAACCGGAGGTCATTCTCCATCGTGAAGGCGGTGCCGTCATGGAGCCGTACGAGGAGTTGACCATCCAGGTGCCGGAAAACTATCAGGGCACGGTCATCGAAGAGATCGGCAAACGTCGAGGCGAGATGCGGCACATGCGGCTCATTCACTCTGACGTCGGCACCAGTGAGATGCACTTGGAATACCACATTCCGACCAGAGGCATCATGGGGCTGAAGAACGTGCTGCTGGCGAAGACCCGCGGGACCGTCATTATGCACCATGTCTTCTCGGCCTATGAACCGGCGGAAGAACG
>JAICWG010000072.1 GCA_025934915.1 Nitrospira sp. | reverse complement strand
TCTGTCGCAGACCACCGCACCGAGCGATTTTTCTATGTCCATCGAAGTCAACGTCAAGCGCTTGTCGGCCCGCCTGGCTGTGACCCTGAACGTGGTGAAGGACTGCAATTCAATCTCTTCGAGGATGGCCGCTGCGAGCGTATCCAGGTTGGGATTATCCAATTGGAGCGGAACCACACGACCCGGTAAAAAGTTGACGATCCCGCATACACGCTTGAGTCGGTCTCGAACCACCTCGGCAGGAGCTTCGGGCGGAAGCCGGATGCGGATGCGACTGTGAAGGTTCTCGATCTGCCGAATTCCGACATCCTTGAGGGCTGTCCGAATGTTCTTCACGAGGCATTGCTCGAAGTAGTCTCGATTGTTTCCCTTAAGAGCGAGCTCGTGGTAATGGGCGATGACACAACGCATACTGGAGATAGGTTGAGGTCGAGGTTAAGGTGTAAGGTCTTTCTTTCTGTGAAAGCTCAGCCTTAGCCTCAACCTTGGCTTGAAGTTTCTAAGAAACGCTCGGCATCAATCGCAGCCATGCAGCCGGTACCGGCTGCGGTAATGGCTTGGCGATAATGAGAGTCTTGCACATCCCCGGCTGCAAACACGCCGGGGATATTGGTGGCTGTTCCGTGATTGGTCAGAATGTAGCCCTCGCCGTTCATCTTCAGCTGGCCGGTGAAAATTGCGGTGTTCGGGCGGTGGCCGACCGCCAGAAAGAATCCAGCACAGGGCAAATCCCAGACTTTCCCAGTGACGACATTTCTGACGCGGACACCGGACACGACATCCTGTCCAAGCACATCTTCGACGACACTGTTCCAGACAAAGGCAATTCTTTCATTTTTCATTGCCCGGTCTTGCATGATTTTGGAAGCTCGAAGCTTGTCACGACGATGAATAATCGCCACTTTGGCGGCGAACTTGGTGAGAAACGTCGCTTCTTCCATCGCACTGTCTCCGCCGCCTACGACCACGAGTTCTTTGCCTTTAAAGAAAAACCCATCGCAGGTCGCACAACTGGAAACACCATGACCCCATAATCGTTTTTCGTTTGCGAGACCAAGGGTGATCGGAGAGGCGCCGGTTGCGATGAGCAACGTCTTGGTGTCAAGGGTTTCCTCTCCATCCATAATGACTTTAAATGGCCGAACCTGGAGATCGACCGATGTGACGTCTCCCGTTTTGAAGATCGTTCCGAATCGCTCTGCTTGAGCGCGCATCTCTTTCATGAGCTCCGGCCCCATGATGCCCTTTGCGAAACCAGGGTAGTTTTCGACTTCGGTGGTAGTCGTAAGTTGGCCACCCGCCTGCCAACCTTCGATGAGCAGGGGAGAGAGATTCGCTCGCGCCGCATAGATGGCAGCGGTGAGTCCGGCAGGACCAGATCCAATAATAACGACGGTATGCATAGCCATTGACTGTATCACAGCGAAGGAAGCAGAAGGTAGGACGTTATTGTGGCTTCATAGCAAGAGGCAGATAGAGGGAATTCTCCGGAAAACAAACAGCCTGTCACAGGGAGCGAAAGTCTTCAAAAAGTCGGCTGACGTCCCTAGAAAGACTTTGTCGATGCTTCGTTCCATCGAGTACGTAGTCTGCACGAAGTCGTTTCATCGCGAGCGGCATCTGGCTACGAATTCGTCGGAGAGCCTCGGTTCGCGATAACGTATTGCGCTTTCTCAGCCGCGTGATTTGGGTTTCCTGGTCAGCCGTGACGACGATGATCTTATCCACTCGTTTGTCGATGCCGGCTTCGAAGAGCAAGGGAACATCATAAATGACGACGGCGTTCGGATCTTTTCTGGAGGCCTGCCTTGTGAGTCGCTTCTGTTCTGTCGCAACGCGGGGGTGGATGATTCGTTCGAGCTGCCGTAGCTTCTCACGATCCCGAAACACGGTCTGGCCAAGCCGCTGTCGGTTGATTGTTCTGTCGGAGTTCAAGACGGACTTTCCAAATCGGTGAACAATGTCCCGCCATGCCGGTTTGCCGGGTTGGACGACCTCTCGAGCCAATTCGTCGGCGTCGATGACGATGGCACCGCAGCTCTTGAACATCTTCGCCACGGTACTTTTCCCTGTGGCGACGCCTCCGGTGAGTCCAACCAGAATCATGGCGGCGGAGCTTATCATGCGTCGCCCCCTTCAAGAAACCGCGATTGACAAGCCTGGCTCTGCGCTTGTATGAAATTCTCCATGCGACATATTTTTCTCACAACACTGCTCCTCGGTTTGATGAGCGCTGGGTGCGCGGTTGCCCAGGCTGAGAATACAGCACCTGGACAAAGAACAATTACCGTCGCACTCGACGGCACCGGGGATTTCTCTTCAATCCAAGAGGCTGTGGACAGCGCCCTGAAGGGTGACACGGTTCTGATCAAGGCAGGGGCCTATGCCCAGGATCTTACCGTCCATAGCAAAGAGAAGATCAAGATCGTAGGTGCGGGAGCGGACAAGGTGACTCTACTTGGGCGAAGCGAGCTGGTCGGCGTGCTGCATGTCGGCAAATGGCCCTATGGAGCGACGGATATCGAAATCAGCGGCCTTACGATATGGGAGCATGGCGGACATGCCCTCGGCATTTTCAATGGGAAACACATCACGCTTCGTCAGCTCAATGTGAAAGGAATGGTCTTTAGTCAACAGGTAGAGAATGCTCGTATCGAAGACTGTGTGATCGGCGGGAGCGAGACGACGGGCGTGCATCTCTCGGACTCTCAGGCCCTCCTAGTCGGGAATGTGATCCATGACAACGACCATGGGGTGAATGTGACGGGGAGGTCCGATGTTCGGCTTGAGCGCAATATCATCACTAGGAGTTTGTTCGAGGCCGTTGTGATCAGTGACCAGGCAAAAGCGGTCTTGATCAATAATACTCTGGTCAAGAATGGCGGCGGAGCGGCATTCCTAGGCTTGTCCACGATCGAGGCATCCGGGAATGTTCTCAGCTTCAATAAAGTCGGCTTCCTCATTGCAGCTTCGAGTCAGACCAAGACCTCGTACAACGCGTTGTTCAATAGCGAGGCTAACTATATGAGGGCGGGATCGCCGAATATTCGCGCACCGGAGCTCCAGGCTGAGTCGGATATGACGGCCGATCCACGCTTTGTAGATGCCGAGCATGATGACTTCCGACTGAAACCGGATACGACGTTACTCAATCGCGGAGCGTTTCGTTATCTTGGAGCGCTTCCTCCGCTTTTGGTCCCCGCACAGAATCGCTAATAACTCATTTGAAACAGTGGGATAGAGTATGCCCCTGATATGGGGTAATGCGCATGGTATGCTATCTGTACAGCGCGTATCCTTCCGGTCAATTCCTTCAATTAAAGTAACATCATCATCGCGCCGAGAAGGATTCAACCAGGAGGTCTCCCTTGGCAAGCTTCCGTAGTGAGCTCGAAAAACCGTCGGGTGAAGGCATCCCCTCGCTCATGGATATGGAGTCCGGCAAGTTGGTCGGGGCCGTGCTGCCTATGTCTGAGCAGGCCCAGATCCAGATGCGGAACAGCATCGAAGTCATTGAGTATCTGTTGAATCAGGAACGAGTGATCTGGAGCTAGGCATTCAATCTCTCCCCCGTCTACCTGGTTTTCACCGCAATCTCCCAATAACATTCAGTGTCTCCGCTATCGACGATTCATGTAGCATCCCTTTTCTTTACTTACGACTAATACATTCTTCAGGTAAACATATGAGAGACCGACAAGGGGAATGAGTCCAGGTCTTGGATCAAGCCAGCACCGGCTTGATTCTTGTCTGCAGGGGGTGCATCGTAGCCCCTTCACGCTGCTCACTCGTGCACGCAGTAAGAGGCCCAGTGGGGAAAACAGTTCGGACATCTTCTCGATCTCATACTCCTCGAGACGCTGAGCGGCAACGGCTTGGCGAAGATGCGATTCGTAAGCAACACTGGAAGCGGTGGGGGCCCTACTTGAGCGAACGTGCTTGGGGAACAGTGCGTGAGGACTACAGTCTCCACGGCACGGCTTGGGAAGCTTTCCCTCATGATCATGCCCGCTCGCGCGCCTATCGGTGGAACGAAGACGGGCTAGCCGGGATTTCAGACCGTCACCAATACATCTGTTTTGCCGTCGCTCTTTGGAATGGACGCGATCCCATTCTGAAGGAGCGTCTATTCGGTTTGACCGGAAACGAAGGGAATCACGGAGAAGATGTAAAAGAGTATTATTTCTATTTAGATTCAACGCCGACTCATTCATATATGAAGTATCTCTATAAGTATCCACAAGCAGAGTTTCCGTATGCCAAACTCGTAGAGGAAAATCGCCGTCGGAGACGCGAGGAGTTGGAATACGAGCTGATCGACACGGGAGTTTTTCATGAGCATCGCTACTTTGATGTTGTGGTGGAATATGCGAAGGCGACGCCGGAGGAGCTGCTCATCCGTATTCAAGTGACGAACCGAGGACCGGATTGTGCCGAGTTGACGCTGTTACCCACTCTTTGGTTTCGGAATACTTGGTCGTGGGGAATCGATGCCCGTCGGCCGAGAATGCGTGAAGGAAAAGCTGCCGATGAAATGAGCGTGATTGAATTGGATCACGAGTATTATGGCGAACGTCGCCTTTGGTGCGAAGGGAAGCCTCCATTACTCTTTACTGAGAATGAGACGAATACCCGCCGACTCTACGATGATCAAGACGGCGCCAAATATGTGAAAGATAGTTTTCATGACTACATAGTCCAGGGTCGAACAGATGGGGTCAATCCTGAGAAGGTCGGCTCAAAGGCTGCCGCCCAGTATCAGCTGTCTCTGTCTCCCGGAGCATCGGAGATCATTCGCCTGCGTCTGACCAATGGAACAGAGCCGGCGGGGTTTGCAGTTCAAGCGTTCAATGAACTCTTCGAACAACGTATAAAAGAAGCCGATGAGTTTTATGACGAACTGGCTCCGCCAGATCTCTCTGAGGATGCAAGGCTGGTCCAACGCCAAGCGTTTGCTGGATTACTGTGGAGCAAACAGTTCTATCATTATGACTTGAAACGCTGGCTTGTAGGTGACCCGGGGATGCCGGACCCTCCCCATGAACGTCTCCATGGACGGAACTCCGACTGGACGCATCTTTACAATGCCGACGTGATCTCGATGCCGGACAAATGGGAGTATCCCTGGTATGCGGCTTGGGACTTGGCATTCCATTGCATTCCGCTCGCCCTTGTTGACTCAACCTTTGCCAAAGAACAGCTCATTCTGATGCTGAGAGAATGGTACATGCACCCGAACGGTCAGATTCCGGCATATGAGTGGGCATTTGGCGACGTCAACCCGCCGGTTCATGCCTGGGCTGCATGGCGAGTCTATAAGATCGAAAAAAAACGAAGAGGAGTCGGTGATCGGGTTTTCCTCGAGCGAGTGTTCCATAAGCTGCTCTTGAACTTTACGTGGTGGGTCAATCGAAAAGATGCCGAGGGGAAGAATATCTTTCAAGGTGGGTTTTTGGGCCTCGACAACATTGGGGTCTTTGATCGGAGCGCGCCCTTGCCGACCGGTGGTCATATCGAACAGTCGGATGCGACAAGTTGGATGGGGATGTATTGCCTGAATATGCTTTCGATCGCATTGGAGTTGGCGCGTGATAATCGGGCCTACGAAGATGTGGCGAGCAAGTTCTTTGAGCACTTCGTCTACATCTGCCGAGCCATGAACAACATCGGTGGGGAAAAAATCGAGCTCTGGAACAAGGAAGATGGATTCTTCTATGACGTGCTGCATCTTCCTGATGGACAAACCTATCCGCTCAAGGTTCGGTCTCTCGTCGGACTGATCCCGCTTTTCGCTGTCGAAACGTTGGACTCGGAGTTGGTTGATAGCCTTCCCCGGTTTAAGCATCGCATGCAATGGTTCATCGAAAATCGGCCAGATTTCAGCGCTCACGTCGAGACGCATTCACATGACGGAGGAGTACGGAGATTCTTGTCACTGGTCAATCCCATGCGTCTGAAGTCGGTGTTGCGGTACATGCTCGACGAAGAAGAATTTCTCTCTCCCTACGGCATTCGCGCTCTCTCACGTTACCACAAAGACCGTCCCTATGTGCTTTCCATCATGGGCAGAGACTATCGTGTCGATTATGAACCTGCCGAATCAAGCACGGAGTTATTCGGAGGGAATTCGAATTGGCGAGGCCCCATCTGGTTTCCGGTCAACTATCTCCTGATCGAGTCGCTCCAGAAGTTTCATTACTTTCTTGGTAATGAGTACAAGGTCGAGTATCCAGTACGATCAGGTCGATTGGCCACCTTGGACGAGGTTGCTTCCGAACTGTCCCGCCGGCTGACTCATATTTTCCTCCGCGATAAAACCGGCCGACGTCCGGTCTACGGAAACGCGAACAAATTCCAGGAAGATCTTTTCTGGAGAGACACCATTCTTTTCTACGAGTATTTTCATGGCGATAATGGTGCCGGTATCGGGGCCGGTCATCAGACAGGATGGACCGGGCTTGTCGCCAAGTTGATTCAGCAGTCGGGGGAGTAGGGACGTGAGGGCGGCACGGGCTGAGCAGTTTCTTCGCTCGCGGAACGCGCACGCAAGGTCTGTTCAAGAACCGAAATATCGGGAAGTGCTTCAGTGGGAACGGGCGCGTCTAGGTGCGGCCGGGGTTGGGCGGGTGAAAAACATCGCGCGCGGTGAGAAACCGCTCAATCCGTGCCGCTCGAGATGTGGACGAAGATGAAAATTGGAAAGAAAGAGTGTCAGGATCTCGATCGCGCACTCAGCCTCGAATGGTTGGAGACGAACGGTCGCGGCGGGTTTGCTTCGGGCACGATTGCCGGTGCCAATACGCGCCGGTACCATGCGCTCTTGCTGACGGCGCGCAGACCACCAAGCGACCGGTATGTGCTGGCCAATCACGTGGAGGAGTGGCTTAGTATCGACGATGACATGTTTTCGCTTTCAACGAACCTGTATCCCAGAGCAGTTCATCCTAACGGTTATACTCATTGTGCTTCATTCTCTTCAATGCCCTGGCCGACATGGACATTTGCTTGTAAAGGCCAAGAGGTTCAACGTGAAATCTTGTGCATTCAGGGTCGCGACGTCATCATCATCCGATGGAAGGTAACAGGCGCAAAGAACGCGCATATGGTTCTCCGAGTGCGGCCGATGCTGACCGGTCGCGACTACCACGCCCTACACCGCGAGAATGGAAGCCTTTCGACGGAGGCCATGATTAGCCAAGGGTATGTGACCTGGTGGCCCTACCACAGCCTGCCGACTGTCCGAGCCTTCCACTCAGGAGCCTATCGTCATGGACCGGATTGGTATCGGCATGTGCAGTTTCCTCTGGAACAGCAGCGCGGGCTGGATTTCAAGGAAGACTGGTGGTCACCAGGGGAGTTTACGTTCGAGTTGAAATCCGGAAAGGAGCAAACACTCGCTCTCACAAGCGAAACGATCGAGAGCCTCGACGTAACTGGTCTCACCTCCAACGAGCGCGCACGGCGTATGCGGGTGCCAAAGGCAGCACCAGCCACTGATCAGTTGGCTGAGGCGCTCCGGCAGGCGGCTGAAATCTTTTTGGCCCGACGAGATGCAAAGCAAACGGTTATCGCAGGCTATCCCTGGTTCACCGATTGGGGACGAGATACGTTCATCTCGCTACCGGGACTTTGCCTCGTCACCGGGCGTTATGAAATTGCCTGGCAGATTATCGAGTCATTTTCCGCTCATGTGTCGGAAGGAATGGTGCCTAATCGCTTTCCTGATGTTGGAGAAAAGCCAGAGTACAACACGATTGACGCGTCACTTTGGTTTGTCCATGCCATCGACCGGTACCTTACCTACAGCGAAGATGCAACACGTGTCCGGTCGATCGCTTGGCCGGCGATCAAGCAGATACTCGACGGCTATCGCCAAGGCACGCGATACGACATCCATATGGATGGAGACGGGCTCATCGCTGGTGGAACGCCGGGCGCCCAACTCACGTGGATGGATGCTAAAATTGACGATTGGGTCATCACACCCCGGCATGGCAAGCCTGTTGAAGTTCAAGCGCTCTGGGTCAGAGCCCTGAACATCGGCGCACGACTTGCTGCCCAATTTGGCGAACTCGATTATGTCACGCGCTGTCTGAAAGATAGGGCACGAGCGGTGGCGTCCTTCCGCGAAAAATTTTGGTACAAAGACGGACAGTATTTGTACGATACGATCAATGGGCCGGAGAGAGACGACACATCAATCCGCCCCAATCAAGTTTTTGCGATCGCCCTGTGTGATGATCTGCTGACGAAGGAACAGGCAACACAGGTCCTCCACATCGTCAAGGATCATCTCCTCACGCCGGTGGGACTGAGAACGTTGTCGTCCACGGACGTTCGATATCGTCCTCGGTACGAAGGCGGCCCCATGGAACGAGATAGCGCCTATCATCAGGGAACTGTTTGGCCGTTCCTATTGGGTCCCTTTGTGACGTCATGGGTGAAAATATTTGGCCGTACGAGCGAAACACGAACGGAGGGTCGGTCCTTTCTCAATGGAATAGAAGCACAATTACAGGAAGCCTGTCTCGGGCAGGTATCGGAAATTTTCGATGGGGATCCTCCACATCATCCAAGAGGATGTCCGGCACAAGCCTGGTCTGTTGCGGAGCCTCTCCGTGCACTGGTTGAAGACCTCGGGATACCGATTACGGCTGGAGCAGCCGACTCAACTCGCCGCACATAAGCCGTTGCCACTCGCAACGATAATTGAACCTAAGCCGTGGGCTTCCTGCTCTCTTGACAGAGTTCGGAGGCATCCGTAGTCTGAGTGCGTTGAACTTGACATTCCCCGTAGCTCGCTACGGGGTTGGCCTCTCCTTCCGAGAAGTCTTCGGAATTGAGTTCTGTGATACCCCGCAGCTTGCTGCGGGGAGCTTCATTGCGTTGGGAAGGTTAAGTACGACGGCACTCTTCATACCCAACCGGAATTGCTGGATGGTCATTGCATACATGGTGATGTTGTCTCTGTTAGGCTTAGCGGCACCTGGCGTCATCCTTGCCGACGAGTTACCGAAGGAGTCTGTGTTACCGCTTGGATCGGCGAACAAAGCAATTCAGACAGCATTGGAGGCTTGCAAGAAAGACGGGTATCGAATGAGTGTTTCGGTGGTTGATCGTGCCGACGTCCTTCGCGCCTTGGGACGTGCCGATGGAGCCGGGCCACATACGGTCGATAGCAGCCGGAAGAAAGCCTATACAGCCGTCAGTGTGCGGCGTCCTACCAGTGAATTATCCGATCTCATCACGAAAGACCCCTATGTTACAAAGGCTTCATGATATGAACGGGGAGATTCTGATTCCGGGTGGCGGACTTCCTATCGAATTCGGTGGAGAAGTGGTTGGAGGAATTGGTGTTGGCGGAGCACCGGGCACCCATCTGGATGATGCCTGTGCTCAGGAGGGACTCGACGCGATCGGCGCAGCTCCGAAGGTTTCTAGGTCGAAGTGAACGCGCCATCATGGTCCGCCGTCCTTGGAAGTGTGGTGCTTTTCTGCGTAGGGTGCAACAGTAATACTCCCGAGCCTGCTTCGATTGAAATAGGATCTCCACGACTTCGGCTGACGATTGTGAGAATGGCGACGGATCCATTTCTCCAGCGATTTAATCTTACTCTGAACGTCAAGGGGACGAATGGCTGTTCTTCTTCAACCGAATTATTCCCGGATCCGGGCTATGCCGGTCGACGTAATGTGTATCAGGCGTCAAAAGGACGCGTGTATGTAGTCGGGCAGTATGATGCGCGTGTCATCGATGCGCTGAGCTGTCGAACGAGCCTTTCGGAATTTCGGCATCTCGATCGAGACGTCATTTTTATCGGCAGCTTCGACCAAGATGAAGACAAGCACTGGACCTATGTTTCTGCCGCTCAGCGGCCCGAATTGCCGTTCGAGAAACGTTAACGTTGGCTCGGACCCGGAAGAATCGCTGAAGAACCCACATCAGTGACCTGATCATGGTGTGGCGATTCCAACGCTCTTCCTGCAACACGAGAATCATCACGACATGCAACAGCCGATCATGGGATATCATCAGGATGACTATGGCGATTGGGTTGCCGATCTGGCCTGTGGTCATGGACAACACGTGCGGCATCAACCTCCATTCACGAATCGCCCTTGGGTGCTCACCGTCACTGGACGCGACCAGTACGTGGGCACCCATTTAAATTGCAAGAAGTGCGACGAACCGACCGCCGAGCCTCCTCCGACATCGGGATAAATTTTGCACCGTCCGCTCTCCTCCGTCACGAACGCTCCAGTTACTTGGCCGGTGGCGACCTCGATGATGCCGTGAAACGCAGAGGTAAGTCTGTCTTCCGACTTCCTTCACCATAACGCGAAGAAAAACTGTGTTCTACGGCAGAGCCGTTCGGACCTCTTGACAGGGCTTGAGAGTTTGTTTGACAACCGTTGCCAAGTTAGTGAGGCGGATCAACGAAACCATGTTGGCCCAACGATACCAGATTGCCGTTTTGCTTGGGCTGGTGGCGCTCTTTAGCTGCTATTTGCTGTTGCCCCTTGGTGCGTCCTATCTGTTGGCGAAGAGACTTCGTGATCATGGGTACAGCAACGTCATTCTCCAGCTCGGCTATCCAGGCTGGACGCAGATGCGCATTCCGGTGGTCTCGTTTCAGCAGGATTTGGGTGAAGAACGACTGCTGGTCTCGCTGACAGATGCGGAGATTCAATATGACCTGGCCCAGCTGCTTCAAGGGCGTGTCAGTCGCATCGTCTTGCGAGACGCGGCAATCCATGTGTTGAACGTGCAATCTACAGAGCCCACCGCGCAAGATGGAAGAGATACGGATCAGCTTGATGATGAGGAGTTACCGTGGCGATTGTCGACGGTGGGGGATCTCTTACGCAGTTTACCGATTCTCCCGTTCGACGAGTTGCACCTGGATCACCTCACCGTTTTTCGCGAGCAGGCGACAGGGCCGCTCCGCAGGGTGACGATCGACGGGAGTCTGACGTATAGCGGCAGAGAAGTCGATGGTCACCTCGCGTTTCGCGGACGTGATACCGCGTCCTATGGACTGGTCGTCGTAGGGCATTCCGCCAGTACCTGGTCGGTGACCTTGGCCTCGCAGCGACCTCAAGCGACGCCGATTGTTTCCTTACAGTCGCACGCGCATCCAAACGGCTCACAGATTCAGGTCAAGGGCCGTCTCCAGATCAATGTGCAAGAACTGGCTCCATTCATCGCGCTCCTTATCCCGATCGGTCTAGAACTAGAGAGGGTCACGGGAGAGGTGGAGATCAATTGGGCGGGGATTGCCGCCGCGGAGGCCGCACTCAGCTCTTTGTGGGACGACGAGCGAACGCATCTGGAAGGCACTATGCGAGTCAATGCTACGCTACCGGCGCTGAAAGATGTGGCAAAGGATATTGCCGTCGCCTATGAGGGTCGATTCGGTGGGAATGTCACTCAGGCAGAGTGGATCATGAGTCCCGGTGTCTTGCTGACCGCGACGATCAATACCCAACCGCGCATTATTCCTGAAGCGGTCCGATTAATACTTCCTCATGGAGATCAGCCGGTGCGGATTGAGAACAAGACGCCCGTGCAGGGAACTCTCTATTGGAAGGAAACTCCCATCCGTACGGTAACGCAAGGGCCATTGCATGTGACGTACGGTCGGACACCGGGACCATTGGTGGCGCAGTTCGAAACCACCCGCGCAGAAGGCCTTGGAAATGAGTTGGTGTCGGTTGAAGGGGCCTATCATCTGGAGGGGCTTCTCCCGAAGGCCATTACCGAGCGGCTTTCAGCTAAAGAGGCGATGGGAGGTGTTCAAGGGACGGTCAAGTTGGCTCGGACATATGTACGCGGAGTGCTGTTGCCTCCATCTTCAGTTATGGTGAAACAGATCGGACAGGGTCCCACACTTATTTCAAGTGTCACGCTGAATCTGTTGGAACCACTGACGGTTGACTGTGATCTGACGTCGATCCATTGCAGTGGAGGAGCGATGATCGCGGCGGTTCGGGCTCCGGCCATGAAAATAAGCGGTCGGAACATTCGCATTACGCAAGGTGTCTTGAGAATTCAGGAGGCAGAAACAACCAAGGCCGCATGGGTTACGCACGGGACCCTGGCGGTTGCCGGGGTGAGTCCGGATCCAAGTGCTTGGTGGCCTTCCACGAGTGATTGGACAGTCCGGTTCTCGGCTGATCAGAGCGGCATCAAGGCCGACCTTCGAGTCGATACTCCAACGCAGGAAGGGTTCGTAACCGCCAGGATCGAGCAGCCGCTGGAGACGGCGCAGGGAGTGATGCACGGTGTCATTGGTCCGCTGACGTTCAACGATACCGACCGGCGGCTCAGCAAGATGATCATGGGTCTTCCTCCTTCAACCGATCTGATCGATGGGGTGTTTACAGCCACCGTCGATGCGTCCTGGTCGAGCAGCTTCCGAGACCGGACCAATGTGATGAAAATGATATCGGCGACTGCGAACATTGTGGCCGAGAAACTGTCCGGCCACTACGACGACCATGTCGTGAAGAGCTTGAGCACCACGATGATGTTGTACACCCAGGGGCTTGAATCAATCGTCATGACCCAGCCGGCCTCGATCTTTGTCACCGCAGTACAGAGCGGCATCGACGTCGCCAATCTCGTGGCCTCCTACCAGATACGATGGAAATTAGCGGATGGTCTGCCGATTGTCGATGTAAGAAACTTCCAGTGCGAAGTATTTGGAGGAACGATCAGCAATCCAGGTCTTGTGCTGGACTTGGCTAAGCTGCCGGTTACAACGATGTTTTCTCTGCGGAATCTGGATCTCGCGAAAATTCTCAGCGTGGAACAACAGAAGGAACTTCAGGGAACTGGAACACTCAACGGGACGCTTCCCGTAACAATCACGTCGGGTGGGATCATCGTGAGCGACGGACTGATCGAGGCACAGCCTCCAGGAGGTACCATCCGGTACGCATCGACGCCGGAATCGTCAAAGATGTTTTCAGAATCGGATCGGCAACTCCAACTCGTCGCGCAAGCGCTCAACAACTTTCAGTACTCGCTGTTGCGGGTCGGCGTGAAATACGGCGAAACCGGAATGTTGGACCTGAATGCTCGGTTGGAAGGCAGGAATCCGGAGCTCAAGAATACTCCTCCGATTCACTTCAACCTGACTGTGCAGGAGCACATCCCCACGCTCCTCAAAAACCTCCGCTTGGTCGAGGATATCCACGGGACCATCGAAAGAAAGTATGGACGACAAGGACCATCATTATGAGGCGGACCATGCAGGGCGGAACTATGCGAATAAGCGTCGACGTGGCGGCATGGGTTACTCTGCTCCTGACCTTGGGTGCCTGTACTCCACGAGCGGAGGTTGCTGCGCTGGAGAAACCGATCACGATCAATCTCAATGTAAAGAGCGATCATGAGATTCGGCTGAAAGTCGACAAAGATTTGGATCAGATCCTGTCGAATGATAGTGGATTGTTGGATGAAGACAAAGCAAACGGATTGGTCGGGGAGAAGAGCACCGGCTATCTGGCGACGGTGAACCCGTCCGATGCTGAAGCGCAAGCGTTGATAGAGGACGTCAATCATAAGCGGCGGCAAGCTTATGAAGATATCGCGAAGCGAAACCGCACCAGCGTCCAGGCCGTTGAAACGCTCGCCGGAGAAAAAGCCATTCAAAATACCAAGCCGGGAAACTTTATTGAGGGTCCTGGTGGGTGGATGAAGAAATAACCGTTATCCGTAGCGATCGTTCTTCCACGGGAGCGCGCGGTTGGAATACCCGCGGACTTCCCAAAACCCCTTCTCATCCTTATCTGAAAACGTAATTTCCTTCACCCACTTTGCCCCTTTCCAGGCGTAACGTTTCGGGACGATCACACGTACCGGCCCACCATGGTCTCGGGAGAGGAGTTTCCCGTTCCAGCTATGGGCCAGCAGCACATCATCATCGTCACAAGCCTCAAGCGGGAGGTTCGTCGTGTAGTCGTCGTAGGACTTGAAGAGGACGAATCGGGCAAGCGACAGCGGTTTCACGACTGAAATGAAGTGCTTGAAGCTTACGCCTTCCCAGTCGTTGTCATAACGGCTCCATGAGGTGACGCAATGGAAGTCCGACCGGTCTTTGAATGGGGGTTGTGCCATGAATTGCTCCCACGTCAAGACAAGCGGGTCAGCGACAAATCCGCCGATGCTGAGTCGCCATTCGCATAATGGAACCTCAGGCTTGAACCCGAGGTCCAGTACAGGAAAGTTATCAACGAGGTGCTGGCCTGGAGGTAGGCGATCATCGCCTTCATAAAACACTTCTCGTTCTTCTCCTCCCCGTCGAGCCCTGGCCCATTGTTCTTTGGTCTTTGTCAGTCTGCTCGATTCATCCATTCCGCCTCCGTTTTCTCTCTACACAGGGTACGGGAATTGAAGCCGATCTGGCAACCCAGCAACCGGCGGTCGGCCTTGCGCAAGAATTCGGGCACTGAACATTTCGTCGAGCAGCCGCCTCTATAGGCACTGTTTGCTCGCCGCTCCGCCAGGTAAGGCTTCCCAGCAGAGTCGGGCAGACAGGCCAAGCAGCTTATCTCATTGACAGAACACAGAGGGAGCCACCATGATACACCGCGACGCCGCTATGTATGATAGACACGGTCTCGAATCAGAGTAAATCCAGCAGTTCGAATGTAGGCAAGATCTCCATCGCAGTCGGTATCGTCTTGGCCATCGGGGCATTTTTCTATTTCGATCTCGGGCGCTTCCTATCGTTAACCGCGCTGAAAGAAAATCGAGACAGTCTGTTGGCGTTCACGGAGGCGAACTCTGCTGCAGCGGTAGGGATCTTCATCGTGGTCTATGCGATTGTGACAGGGTTGTCGCTGCCAGGGGCCGTCATCCTCACGTTGGCCGGTGGGTTCTTGTTCGGCGCTGTGGTGGCAACGGTGTTGGTAAATGTCGGAGCGACGACCGGAGCGACCGTGGCATTTCTGACCGCCCGGTATTTGTTGCGTGATACGGTCGAGCAGAAGTTCGGGAAACGGTTGGGACCATTCCAAGAAGGGTTTGCCAAGAACGCCTTCAGCTACGTGTTGACCTTGCGACTCATCCCGCTCTTTCCCTTCTTCGTGGTGAACCTTGTGTCAGGGCTCACGCGCGTGAACGTCGGGACATATGTCGCCGCCACGGCGATAGGAATCATTCCCGGTTCATTCGTCTATGCCTATGCGGGACGCCAATTGGGTACGATCAACTCGCTGAAAGAGATCGCATCTCCGAACGTCATCAGCGCCTTCGTGCTGTTAGGACTGTTGGCGCTGGTACCGGTGGTGTATAGGCGGATTGCAGCGAAACCGGTGGGATAACCATCTCATCGATTGACGGCGCACAGCGAAGGATGCCAGGCTATGATCATACAACTCCCTCTCAAGGGTCATCGAAATGAGTGAGCACAACCAATCTCTAATTTTTCCGAACGACGAATACGATCAAGAGCTCGTCGCCAATGTGCATCCCGCCGATTGGGTCAATCCAGAACCGACCGGCCGTTATAATATCGTCGTGATTGGAGCGGGAACCGCCGGGTTGATCACGGCCGTCATCGCCGCAAGCCTGGGAGCCAAAGTCGCCCTAATCGAAAAGCATCTGATGGGCGGCGACTGTCTCAATGTCGGGTGTGTGCCGTCGAAAGGAGTGATTCGAGCCGCCAGAGCCTGGGCCGACTTACGGAAAGCCGCAGAGTTTGGTCTTCATATTCCCGCCGGTGTGAAGTATGACTTCGGTGCTGTGATGGCGCGCATGAGGAAACTGCGGGCCCGCATCAGCCGGAATGACTCCGCTCAGCGATATAAGAAACTCGGCGTAGACGTGTATATCGGCAGCGGACGGTTTCTCGGTTTTGATACGGTCCAAGTGGAAGGCTCGGCCGGTGATCGGATTCTCACTTTCGCGAAAGCCGCTGTCTGTACGGGTGCGAGAGCGGCGGTGCCTGATACGCCAGGTCTTCAGGACGCGGGCTATCTGACGAATGAAACCATTTTTTCTTTGACTGAGTTGCCGCAGCGTCTGGGAGTCATCGGAGCCGGGCCTATCGGATGCGAGCTGGCGCAGTCCTTCGCCCGTTTTGGGAGCCAAGTCTATCTGATTGAAGCGACGCACGGCATCCTGCCCAACGAGGATCGAGATGCAGTCGGTATCGTTGAACAACAGATGTCTCGCGATGGTGTGAAGCTGCTCTGCTGTGGAAAATACTTGAAAGTCGAAAAAACCGAAGACGAGAAACGTCTAACAGTCAATTCGCATGGCCAACATTACGATGTCATCGTCGATGAGATTCTCGTCGCGGTCGGTCGGAGTCCGAACGTAGAGAGGATCGGTTTGGAGACCGCTGGAGTCTCGTACGATAAGAACGGGATCAGGGTAAATACTCGATTGCAGTCGTCCAATCCCAAGATTTTCGCGGCCGGTGATGTCTGCTCACACTATAAGTTTACACACGCCGCTGATGTCATGGCGCAAATCGTGATCCAAAACGCGCTGTTCCCTCACCCCTTGGGCTTGGGCTACGCCAGCATCGAGTCGTTGAACATGCCCTGGTGTACGTTCACCGAACCGGAAATCGCCCATGTCGGCTTGTACGAAAAAGACGCAAAAGAAAAAGGGATCGAGGTTGAAACCTATACATATAAATTGAATGAGGTTGATCGAGCCATCCTGGATGGAGAGGATGAGGGGTTCGCGCGGGTTCACATAAAAAAAGGGACGGGCAAGATCCTTGGTGCGACGATCGTGGCGGCCCATGCCGGCGACATGATCAGCGAATTTTCAGTCGCGATGAAGGGTGGCGTAGGTGCGAAGGCAGTTGCCGGAACGATCCATCCCTATCCTACCCAGGCCGAGGTGAGCAAAAAAGTGGTCAATCTCTGGCGCAAAGCGCATTTCTCACAGAGCACTAAGAATCTTTTGAGCAAACTGTTCGAGTGGATGAGACGATAATGGCAAAACAGGGAATGATTGAGCCGGCCCCCATCGTCCTTGTCTCGGCGATGATGCTGATCGTTCATGTCTATGGTCCCGCGCTAGCTCAAAACACTTCGACATTGGAGATCGGCAAGTTTTCAGATGCTGCCATAGGGGAGGCACTTCCGGACGGATGGAAACCTTTGACCTTCACCAAGATCCCAAAGCAGACACAGTATGAAGTCGTCAAGGATGACGGCAGGCTGGTCATAAAAGCGGTGAGCGAGGCCGCAGCCTCAGGATTGACCAAAGAGGTCAGGATCGATCCGCATGAATATCCGATCGTCCACTGGCGCTGGAAGGTCGAGAATCTGCTCAAAACCAGCGATGCCACGCGAAAAGATGGCGACGATTATCCGGCCCGCCTCTACATCACATTCGAATACGACCCGGGCAAGGTGAGTGTGGGCAAAAAACTCAAGTATAAAGCCGGCCAGGTGTTGTTCGGGGATATTCCCATCGGGGCAATCAACTATGTCTGGGAGAGGAGGGCGCTGGTCGGCGCGGTCATCGATAATGCCTATACGGATTTCGTCAAAATGGTGGTAGTTGAAAGCGGGTCGCAAAAACTCGGCTTGTGGATCGACGAAGAGCGAAACATCTATGAGGATTATAGAAAGGCTTTTGGAGAAGAGCCGCCCTTGATCAACGGGGTTGCGATCATGAGTGATACCGATAACACCAAAGAGCGGGTCACGGCCTACTACGGTGACATCATTTTTAAGAAGGTGGCCGAATAAGCTGTCCCTATCCGATCCTTCCAGGTCAGCGCCTGTAAGAAATCGAACCAGCGCCAGACAAACGTGCTGAAAAAAGAAAGCCCGCCTCGATAGAGGCGGGCTTGACATGGATGAGGTAAGGCTTCATACGGAGCGATCATTGAACGGAGTTGGCAAAACCGTTGCGGGTGATTTCGGCGCGCACAGAGTCTCCGACCTTCTTGTTGCCGCGCAATTGCTTGGTTTCTCGGCTTATGTAGAGTCGGACCTGATTCCCTTCATAGTCTTCAACCGTGTAGACATCACCCTTGATATGCTTGATCGTCCCGCCGATTGTCTTCCATGCCGGACCAGGCGTACGATCCGACGAGCCGGCAGTGGAAGGGATGGTGCTGTCTCGTGCCATAGCCCCCACCTCTGTTGCGGCTGCGGGTGACGAATAGACACCAGGCCTTTTCCCGTCCTTTGAGCTTGCGTCTGCCATGGACGGTAGAACTAAAGAAAGAGCGGCGCTGAGCATATGTGATTCATAGAGAGTTCGCCTGAACGGAGGGGCTACCCGATGGCACGACGGTCTGCACTGCGCGACGATCAATGGGAAGGCCTCAAAGGGTTTCTATCCGGGCGAGGGGGGCACGTTGGCGGCACAGCAAGCGACAATCGGCTCTTTGGTGAGGCGGTGCTGGATCGCGATCGCGCGGGTGTGCCGTGGCGGGATTTGCCGGAACGTGTTGGCGATTGGAAGCGGACGCATCGCCGCTGGAGCCGAT
>JAICWG010000306.1 GCA_025934915.1 Nitrospira sp. | reverse complement strand
GTCCAGTCCGCGATCATGGCTGCCCAAATGTAGAAGACGGATTGACGTGCCCAGAGAGCGGCGATGAGTGCCAACGGGACTCGAACGCCCCACATGCCGATCATTGTGGCGCCCATAATGAACCGTGTGTCGCCGGCGCCACGGAGCGAGCCGGCCAGGACCATGGTGAGAGCCAGCGGGACTTGTAATAAGGCCACGATTTGTAAAAACATCGTTCCGAGTTCAATCACGGCTTCATCGGTGGTGAAGGCACGAAGCAACGGGTAGGGGAAGAAGAAAAAGATGAGGCCCATACAGGCCATGATCACAATGGCCAGCCGATTGGCTTCCCAGTTTTCCAGTTTCGCTCGGGTATACTTGCCTGCTCCGATGCTTTGCCCCACCATGGTGGCGGCTGCGATGGCAAGTCCATAGCCGGGTAGGAAGGAGAAGGATTCAATCGATAGCCCGACTTGATGCGCGGCATAGGCCACTGTGCCATACAGGAGGACGAGTTTGGTGTAGATAAAGATGCCGGCCTGTTGAACGATGCGTTCGCCGGACACCGACGATCCCACCTCCCAGATCGATCGAATCAAGTCAAGCCGCAGAGTGGAGGATTCTTTCAAAATGGGGCGACAGCGCAGCAAGAGATAGAGCGTCCCCGTTGCTTCGGCGAGTCCGACAGCGATGGCCGCTCCCTTGAGGCCCAAATGAGGAGCTCCCCATCGTCCGTAGATAAGAGGGTAGGCAAGTAAGACATGAAGAAGATTGACGCCGATCAGGCCGTACATGGGGGTCTTCGTATCACCGATGCCTTGGAGGATGGACGACAAGACTTGGATGAGTACGGTACAGGGAATCACCAGGAAGATGACTGTCGAATAAGGAAGGGCGAGTTCAATGACGGAGGATTCCGCACCGAGTTGCTGCATGACGAACTGATTGCCGACTATCCCAAGGCCGGCCAACAGGAGCGATAGGCCGATCGAAAGCCATAAAAAGTGACGGGCCGCTTCTCCTGCGTCTTGTCGGCGTCGCGCTCCCCATAATTGAGCGACAATCACATTCGTCCCAACCGAAATTCCTGAGACTAAGGTCGTTGCCACGAAAGCCAACAGTTGACCGAGGCCGACCGCTGCGATAGAAGTGGCTCCCAGCCCGCCGACCAAGAGGACGGCGACAATGCCTTCAGCTCGCTGGAGAAATGTGGTGAGAGTGACGGGGAGTGCCAAGATCATCACGGACCGTCTGATCTGGGTGACAGCGTTGCCCATGGGGCGCTATCCTAACAGAGTTCCTCCCGGTACCAGATGAGAAATCGTTGCTCGCACCGTGGATTGTATGACGATGGCCGACGTTCACAATGGATTGCCCACGAAGGTTGCACCACTCCGCCTATCGAAATCGAAATACCTCTCGGGATTGCAATGTCACAAGCGGCTCTATCTGGAGATTCATCAGCCTGCATTGGCAACTCTGCCGGATGCGTCGACACAGGCGATCTTGGACATGGGAACCGAGATCGGGATCTTGGCGCAACAACGCTTTCGGGGTGGTGTCTTGGTCAAAGCGGGATTCCGTCAGCGAGAGGCGGCCATCGCAGAGACCGCTGCTTTACTGCAAGATTCTGGAATTTCCGTCATCTTCGAAGCGGCATTCGAGCACGAAGGTGTCTTGGTGCGCGTCGATATTTTAGAGCGCGTGCAGAATGGTGATGGAGAATCGTCGGTTTGGCGGTTGATTGAGGTGAAGTCATCCACCAGGGTAAAAGATGTTCACCTTGATGACTTATCTATACAAAGTCACGTCGTACAAGGGGCTGGGTTGAGGCTTGATGCGACCTGCCTGATGCATATCGATACCGGGTATTTCTATCGAGGCGGGGAGGTTGATCTGAAGGCACTTTTTTCGATTGAAGACGTATCGGAAGCTGTGACCAATCGTCGAGAGCGAGTGCCGGAACGATTGGCTGCTATGAAAGCCCTTTTGTTGGAATCGCAGGCTCCGGTAATCGAGCCGGATCAGCATTGCCATGCTCCCTACGAATGTCCCTTCTGGGCTCATTGCACGAAGGAAAAACCGCAGCGATGGATCTATCATCTGCCTGGCAAGAAAGAGATCGTCAGTCAGCTTGTCCGGCAAGGGATTATGACGATCGACGAAATTCCGAATGACACAAGGCTGTCGGATGTACAACGAAAGGTCAAAAACAATGTTGAGTGGGTTTCGTTGGAATTGGGTCAGATTCTTCGTTCCGTAAGTTATCCCATCCACCATCTCGATGCCGAGACCGTCATGTTGGCGCTGCCGCGGTTTCCCTCTACGAGGCCCTATCATTCGCTTCCGGTTCAGTGGTCTAGTCACATTGAACTCGAATCCGGTGAAGTGTCGCACCAAGAGTT
>JAICWG010000003.1 GCA_025934915.1 Nitrospira sp. | reverse complement strand
TAGGGCAAAGTCTGTCCAAAAACATGAACTCCGTCTTTCTCAACAGTCAGAACCCATGAAAATATTCAGAAAATTTCAGCCAGGCCCCTCTGAAAACCAAAAAGTTACCCAAACATCGGCTTTTTCAGCAGACTGCTAGAGACCTGAGGGGGAATTGTAGGGCTGCCGGGAAGTCTGATCGCGGGACGACTCACTCCTCGTGCGTATATTCGACCGATAACCCCGCATTCTCTGCGGACTCCAACCAGACGGAAGACCAATCAAGTTCCCCTCGCCCTTTTGCGACGGCGGCAAGGAATCGATCATGGAGCAAGCCGGCCAATGGAAGCGGGGTCGTGCTGTCGGCTGCGGTCTGGAGCACCAGATCGATATCCTTCAATCCCAACTCCACAGTGAAGCCTGCCGGTCGAAACCGCTGCTGCGCGATCGCGCGGCCATAGGTCTGATAAGCAGGACAGGCAAACAGAGTATTGCCCAGCATATCCGCCAAACTGTTGCGATCGATGCCGTTTTTTTCTCCGAGCACAAATGCCTCGGCAAGTGCCTCAATGGCTGAGGCCAGCAGAAAGTTCCCTGTCAACTTGACGATATGCGCCGCAGCCGGTTCCTCGCCAAAGTCAAAGGTACCTTGCCCGATAGAATCGAGAATAGGGCGTACCCGCTGCTTCGCCATTGCGGAGCCTGACAGGCAGATCCACAGTTTCCGTGCGGCAGTCGCCTCAGGACGCCCAAACACAGGAGCAGCGACATACTCGACCCCGGAGCGTCCGTGCTGTTCGGCTAAGCGGCGCGCCAGACGCGGGGAGACGGTACTCATTGAAAGATGGATGCCGCCAGGACCGAGGCGTTCCAGAAACCCTCGATCACCGCCGACGACGTCCTCCAGCGCTCGATCGTTCGCCACCATGGTGATCACAATGCCGCCGGGCCGAACGACGTCACTGGGTTCACGAGCCTGTTTTGCTCCTTGTGCAACTAGGGCCGCAGCTTTCTCAGGCGTGCGGTTGTAGACATGAAGGTCGAATCCCACCTTGAGCAGGTTGCCGACCATTGCACTGCCCATCTTGCCAAGTCCGATGAATCCTATCGATTCCATAGCTTGATCCCCCTTCACCTGTCATTGCTCAAACGCTCCTTGAATTCCTCTCGGAGCATTCTCGCAGCCGCCTCCCCTCCTTCGAATCGGGACATTCGAAATCACCATAATCAAGAATGAGAAGGTTCGATTCAAAATTGTTCCACCAGCCAGCGCAGCTTTTCTCCGATCGAACGATGCCATGAACGCCTGACGAAGATATTTGCGCAGGAACGGCTGCCCGCGACGCACGGCTATTGACAGATTTCATAAACATGTTCCTGTATAGCGCGCCGAAGGCGACCGTCAGCTTTATCGGCTGGTTAGGCGACCGCGCGGAACCGCGTCCCTCCGAACCGTCGCGCTCTCCGAGATGGCCCCATTGTCAACGGCTTCCTGCAGCCGCCGGACTTCTTCGATGATTCCTATGAAGCGACGGCCGAAGGACGTGAGCACGTACTCGACTTCAACGGGCGGTTTATCGCCGAGCACGGTGCGCCGCACGATGCCGAAGCGGAGCATCTTACGGAGCCGCTCGTTCATTACTTTCGCGGACAGTCCCGTGGACGCCCTCAGCAGGGCGCTGGGCCGGCTGCAACCGTCGGCTAGAAGCCGGAGCAGCCCGACGGACCACTTGCATCCGACAATGCTCTCGACCATCGAGGCGACTGGAATAGCCGTGGAAGCATCAGTCACGGTCACGGGTATCGCATGGGCTGACGGATCTTTGTGAACCATTGCGTACCTACCTTACCAGAAGGTGCCTTCTTGGCGGGAGGGCGCGAACAGCGCATCCTTGTGCGTGGGTGGCGCGAGGCCGCCGCGAACCGATCGAAACGAAAGGAACAGAAGCATGAAAAAGAAAGCCGTCTTCTACCACGCTGGGTGCCCTGTGTGCGTCAGTGCCGAACAGTCGGTGCTCGCGGCCCTGGACAGGAATCGATTCGATGTCGAGGTCGTGCATCTCGGTACGGCCAAGGGCCGAGTCTCGGAAGCGGAAAAGCTCGGCATCAAGTCCGTCCCGGCGCTCTCCCTGGATAGCCAGATTTTTCACATTAACTTTGGCGCAAATCTGTCCGACCTCAAGTGACCGTTTGGCTGCCCGTACGCATGGAGGGGCGGAAACGCCTCCCCATGCTCATCCGATGCCAAGAGTCGCATCAAACTGGGCATCGGGATTCTTCGGGTCGCCTCAACCTTGGAGTTCAGCAGACGACGGCAAGCGGCGTTTGCTGATGTTCGCTGCAACGACGGGTTAGACTTTCGTTCACTGTACCGTTTGGCCGCCATCCATCACCATAATCGTGGCCATGTCTGGCAAGGCCGCTTCAAGAGCTTTCTCATATCGGAATCTCCGCCGTTGTTTACTGCTCAATATCAAAACCGCTTCATCGCTCAGGACACGGCGAATCGGGCTGGGTTTGTTCCACCAGCCAACGCAGCATTTTCTCCGACCGCACGACGCCGATTAAGCGTCGATCTTCCTGGCTCTCAACCACCGGAAGCCAGTCGATATCGTGCTTATTCATCAAGTCGCTGGCTATCAAACTCATATCATCCGGAGTCACCGCAACGGAATCGGCGCGCATAAAATCCCGCACCTTGGTGGACGGCTTCTTTCCTTGCGCAAAGACGTCAAACAGTTCATTCCTGGTGACAATGCCTCCCAAACGTCCTTTTTCATTTAAGACGTTCAGATATTCCACTCCGAGCTGATCAAACATGCGAACGGTGCTTTCAAACGTATCCTCAGGAGAAAGGCGGTGGTCCGGAACCGCTTCCATGAACGCGGACAGCGGTCGGTGTTCGAGAGCAGTCCACGCGTGGCTCAAGTGCCGGTTCAATCTGGGTCGCCGCCACCTCAGCGCCTGAGCGACGAGATCGCGGAAGGGAGTCAGCGCTCCGGAAATTTTCGAGAAGACCTCTTTGCCCATCACGAGCACCTCAACCACGGTGCGGGCTCGGACGCTCCCGATGCGGACCGTACCGTCAAGAAGCGCAATTTCTCCAAAAAACTCTCCCGGCCCAAACCGCGCCACGAGGTGCTGTTGTCCTGTAGGGTCACGCCGCAGGACTTCGACCTCGCCCTGTTCGATCGCATAAAAACTCATCGTCGGCTCGCCTTCGACGAAGATAAAGTCGCCGGGCCGATAATGAGCCCGGGCGATTCGTTCCGTTTGGTTGACCCTCGGATGCGCCAGGTCGCGTGGAAAGAACAGTTCCCAGGTCCAGTCGAACGCAACTTTGACCCGGCGAGACCAGGAGGGTGATTTCAGCAGATACACGGTTCGCCACAGCCACCAAGCCGGAAATCCAGACAGACGCACACCCGCAATTTCAGCCACCGCGTTGCGCTCGCCGATGCCACAAAGCTGGCCCAGCGGTCTGTAAGAGAACGGTTCAGTGGATTGACCTCGCAGGACTCGAATGATGTTCTCCGCCGCTTGCCGCCCTTGCCGTTCGGCAAACTGGCCGGTCGTCGACGAGACCTGGCCGTCATAGGCATTGACGATGTGGGCGCAGTCCCCCACCGCCCACAGATTCGATACGCCGCGCACCCGCATATCCGGATCGGTCAGTAATCGACCGCGCTCCTTAGGCACATCGAGCCGGTGCACCAGAAGCGGCGCCGTGGCGCCGCGAAGCATTCGACCGTCGTGCAGTTCGACGCCCTCGGCAGTGGCCATCGTCGCGCGCGCGTTGAGTATCATCTTAATACCGGCATGTTCCATCTTCGTTCTGGCAAACTCCCGCAGTGTCGGACTCACTTCCGGGAGAATCTGATCGCGGCCATGCACCAACGTGACAGTCACGTCACCGGCGGTGAAGTTGCTGTAAAACCGCATGCTGGCTTTGATCAAGTCATTGATCTCGCCGGCCGTCTCCACTCCGGTAAAGCCGCCGCCGACCACGACGAACGAGAGATACCACCGTCGCCGGTCTGGGTCGTCGCAGACTTCGGCTTTTTCAAGTTGTTCCATCACGTGAAACCGTAAGACCATGGCATCGCCCTCGGACTTCAGGGGGAACGCATGGTCGGCCATACCGGGGACCAGACTCAGATTGACTGCAGTCCCGCAAGCCAGCACGGCATGATCGAACGTCATGCGACCCGGGCGACCATCGTATCGTTCGTATTCCACCTCTGACGTGGCCAGGTCGATGTGCCGAACTTCTTCGGTTCGACAGCGGACTCCGGGCAGCATCTGACGTAACGGCGCCGTGACCGCACTAGGGTTGATCGCCGCACCGGCCACTTCCGCCAGCAATGGATAGAAGATCATGTTGTTCTCTCGGCTGAACAGCACGATCTCGCAAGTGTTCGCCGACAACCTCTTGCGCAGAGTCCTTGCGCACTTCACTCCGGCGAAGCCGCCCCCCACTATGATGATCCGTGTCATGCCCATGACTTTGATGGTCAACCGGCGTCAAATGGTTCGCTGACCCAGTTCACCACGCCGATATTGACGAAAATTCGTGCTCAGGTTTCCGAAGACGTACCGATTTATCAGTCGCCGAACTCAAAGCGGCTGCAACTTTTCTGGATCTCGTGCGATGGCCGTGACCTCATGGTCGCGATCCAATGCCTCCTTCAAAATGGCCGATCCGACAAACCCCGTTGCCCCGATCAATGCGATCTTCATCATGGATCTCATTTTTTTATGAGCCGTATGCGCGCTGCATTCATTGCTCTCATCGCGATACCTGTCCCCGCGCCGCGTCCACGCTCCAGATGCCGGACCCCTGGGACGAGATGTACAGGAACGTGAAGCAATAGAGAACCGCCATTTCTCCCATGTTTTGAATGGGCAACAGCGCTTGGGTACCGTGCGCCATCCAATTAGGCGGCGGCCATCAGACTGCTACAGAGAAACGCCGCCCATCCTGCGAAAAGGCCGATCATTACGAGCGTGCCGCCGATGAACTCGATCGGCCCCGCAATGGCGATGACGAACGAAGGGACCTGTGGTGGAGGCAGAGGCACGCCAAAGAGTTTTTGAGTGCCGTGCCAGAGAAACAAAAAACCGGTGACGATGCGCATCAATGCATAGGCTTGAGCGGTATAGGAACGCATAAACGACGGCATGAGCACCTCCTCATTCAGTTCCGACCGAGCATTTCGGTCTTATCCGGTCTTTGTTTTTTCAGTTTTCATCGAGCTGATGAGTCTTCCCATCCTTTAGCGTCGTCGGATTCACCTGAAACGGTGCGCCTCTCTTCTTCGTTCCAGATGGTTGAACATCGGAGCTGAGTTAAAGCCGCTTTTCTTCCAGATCGTACACATCGAACCACACATAGACCGGACGATGCTTCGGCACGAACTTGGGAATGTATTCTTCCAGGTACTGTTGCGCTTGAAGAGTCATGTCGCTCAACCGCATGTCACGCATCGCGTTGTTCCATTTCAGCACCTCGTCCGGATCCTTCACCGCAGAATATGCATCGATCCATTGGGCGAGATCATCATCTGAGGCGCCGGTGGCGACGACTTCCTGGAACTGGTCCGGTTTGATCCCCGTAAACGCGAACCATTGGCTCGCCAGCGAACAGGGCCAGTAATTGTACTCGCCGTTCATACTCAGCAAAAACGCCCGGCACTTATCTGCGCATCGAGCCGCGATCACATAACCACCCAGCTTCTCGCGGGGGCTGCGTGGATAACTCTTCCGGAGATCCTTGGTCAACTTCTTCACCTGTTCGAGATCAGTGTTCATCATGCTGACTCCCCTGTGTGTGTTTCTCGTAACCGAGCAGCGACTTGCCTTGATTTCCTTTCCAATCAAGATCTTTAGGAAGGACGGTGGTTTTTCGAAGCGTGCATCCGCCGTTCGCCGATCCCCAGGCGCAATGCTTCGACATCCACTTCTTGTTCCAGGCGGTGCAATACTTCGTCGCTGATCGTGCCCTCATCCCGGAGGCGGATCAACGCCGAACGTTCGGCTGCTAAGGTTTCTTCTCTGAGCCGAAGAAAGGCTTCGCTCATTTCCTTTTTACAATCAGGATCGATCTCGGCATCCGGCGAGAAGCGCCGAAGACGCCCGCCATAATGCAATTCCAATTGCTCGACATGAGCCGGTTTCGGCCAGTCTTCTTTGGTCAATTCGTTCAGGCGTACCAGCGCCGCGCCAGCCGCCTGTTCCCGCGCATGCATTTCTTCTTCCTCTCCCTCGGAACCGCCGCTCACCCCAAATATCCGTATCAACGGAGCCAACGTCAACCCCTGGAGGACCAATGTGGCAAGAATCACCATAAAACTGATCAGAATGATTTCCGACCGAAAAGGGAAGGGTGCGCCGGTGCTGGTTGAGACGGGCAAGGCCATCGCGGCAGCCAAGGTCACAATGCCCCGCATGCCCGTCCAGGCCACCAAAAAAATATGCGGCCATGGCGGCAGAGGGTCTCGGGCACGAAGCGTTGAACTCAGGCATCGGGGGATTGTCGCAAGCAAGGGGACCCATCCCAATCGGACGACAATGGCCGCCACACTAATGAGCGTCCCGCCGATCACGAGAGACCACAATCGATCCGACGGAACGGCCTCCCTGAGCGTGCCGAGCTGCAAGCCGATCAAGATGAAAATCACACCGTTCAGCACGAATACGACTAAATCCCACACGGCACGTCCCTGAAGTCTGGTCGTCGGCGCAACCACTTGGCTAAAGTGTTTCCGTAGATATAAACCCCCGGCAACGCAGGACAGCACGGCAGAGGCATGGATCGATTCGCCGATTACCCAAGCCACGTAAGGAGCCAATAACGTCGCTGCGATCTCGGTAAAGCTCTCCCCAATGATGTAGAGTGCCCATCGCGTCACCCATCCGACCAGAACTCCGACCACGACGCCCGCCACCGCAGCATACACAAATTGGAACAGCGCCTCTCCCGCCACGAAACCGCCGCTGACGACTGCCGCGACGGCGGCCCGATAGAGGACTAATGCCGTTGCGTCGTTGACAAGACTTTCGCCTTCCAGGATCGTGACGATCCGGCGCGGCATGTTGAGCCGCTTGCCGATGGCCGTGGCCGATACGGCGTCCGGAGGAGAAACGATGGCGCCGAGTGCAACGGCTTCAGCCCAACCGAACCCCAACACAGCATGGGCGACTGCCGCGACAGCCGCCGTGGTCGCCAGCACAAGTCCCACCGCCAAGAGCGAGATCGGGCGGATGTTCCGGCGGAAATCACGCCAGGACGTGAAGTAGGCGGCCGCCCATAGGATCGGCGGTAAGAAGACCAAAAAGACCAGATCGGGGTTCAGAGCGACGGTCGGCAATCCCGGCACAATGCCCAAGACGAGTCCGCCGACGACAAGTAGAATGGGATAGGGGATCAAAATCCTGCGCGCCACGGTCGTGAGAGCCAGCACGATCGCGAGCAGCAGGATGATGAGTTCGAGCTGGTGTAGGCTGTCCATCTCGATACAACACTCGTTAGTAAAGCCGTCCGTTTTCCATCAATATCATTCCTCCATCGAGTTCCGTCTCGGATAGCACTGTTCGGCGAATTCGGCTGCTGTGATCGCCGTTCATTTCTTGCGCGATGCAAACACAACCCCGGCCTGCGCGATCACAACAACCGCTACCTCGTTGGCATCATTCCACTTCAATTGCGACTGTCGCTTCAGCAACCAGCCCCTCGTGATCATGATTGGCGGCCACAATCTTAATTTCATGTGCGCCGGGCGTGAGCCCCTTGACCACACCTTTGAACCCTCTTTGATACTCTCCATCCACGTAACAATGGACGTGCGTTGCTTGAACGCCCTTCGACAGCTTGTACCGTACTTCGACAGAATCTCCCTTTATCACTGCACCGTGCGACGGGCTCACGATCGCGATCTTGCTGCCATCGTTATCCGCTGCCCAACCGACTAGACCGACTCCCAATGACAACAGGCCAGTCAGCAGCGATACCAAAACGACACGAAACATTGCGCACCTCCTTGAATGATTATTGATATCCGACATCGAGGGATCGATTCCTACGCTGCCCAGATCCTTACCTGGCCTGGGGCACTCCGGTGTCGATGAAATCATCACTAGTTCAGCTTCATCGCCAAATTCTGCCTGTGCACGGGTTTCCGAGACAGCGACCGGATCGTATCGCTTCGCACTGATCCACCTCGGGCGCAGGACCATTCCATACTTAAGCAAGCAGGGCGTTCATCCTCCCAGGCTTTTTCCCAGAGACGAAACCCTCCGGTGAAGGCATGCTTGTTGTTGCCGAGGCGCACGTCTTTCGGCAGACGCTTGAGCCGCTTGGCATTGCCTCCGCCCAGCACGACGTGGTCGGCCTGAAGCGCATGCTTCAGCGCCGTCACGATATCCATGACGTATCGACGCCATTTCTTCTTGCCGAACCGTTTGAGCCCGCGCAAGCCGACATAGTCCTCGTACGTCCGACCTTTCCGACACCGCAAGTGTGCAAGTTCCATCGGCACCAGCACGCCATCAGTGATCAGTGCTGAGCCCAGACCGGTGCCGAGTCCCAGGAACAGCATGCGACCGCCATCATAGCTGCCGAGGGCCTGCATCGCCGCATCGTTGATCGCTTTGACCGGACAGCCGAATGCCTTCTCGAAATCGAACCTCAGCCATCCATCCCCCAGGTTCTTGGGTTCTGCAGCCGGCCGGCCTGCCCGAACTGTACCTGGATAACCCAGTGCGACGGCATCATAGGACCAATCGGCGGCGAGTTGTCTAACCGCTGCCACCATGTCTCGCGCGGTCATGGTCGGACCTGATGGGATCTTGCGCGGAGTTCGCTTGCCGGTGGCAAGGATTTTCACGTTGGGACGACGGCGAGCAGACTTGCCGCCACCCTTCACTCGTCTTGCCATAGCATCAGGCCTCCACTTGGCATTTACATCGTACGTGTCGAATGGTCTCTTCTGTCCATGCGTTCTCACCCGGACCGCGTTCGGATGCTCCACGGCATTCAGTTACCGACAGCCGGGCAGGTCATTCTCTCCCACCCAGATAGTCGCCTTCTCACAGTCCTCCGCGCTGGGTGGCTGAGGATGGGGGACTTTTCGATCAATCGGCGGCAGCGTTCGTATGTACGCGATCAAGGAGCGAACATCTTCCTCATCCCAATTCGAAGCAAGGTCCCAGATCATCCCTTGCCAATGCAGCGCGCGACCATTCGCGGAGACTCCGCTCCGAATGGCCCGAGCAATGGCCGCATCCGACCAGGCACCGATGCCGTTCACCGGATGGGAGGAAATGTTGCGCGACCAACGTGTGCCGGCCGGAGCCCAGCTGGTCTTGCGGGCTCCTTCACCATTACCCTGATGGCACATGGCACAGGAAGCGATGGAGAAGAGATACTTCCCTCTCATCACCATGGCGGCATGTTCTTGATTGCGGAATGTGGTTGGATCAGGCTCATGAATGGTCGCCAAGACCGGTTTCGCAATCACCTCCGGCGGGATGAATGATGAGGCCGGCATTTCATAGATGACCCTCAAGACAAACGCCAGTACCCCAACGCCCGCGACCCCGAGCATCAGCAGTATCCATCCAGCCGGCCTACGAGGCCAACGTCGCTCGCGCGGGCCGGACAGGATGAACAAGACCACGCCCAGGCCTAACACCAGCCATTGCGCCATGATCAGGACTTGCTGCGGCAGATGGCGCCGGATCGGCTCAGACGTGGATTGACCGAAATTACCGTCCAGGAACGTAATCGTTTCGGGAAGCGCGGCCGGGAGCGGGCGAGTCAGTTTCCCTATGATCGTTTCCACAATTCCGTAACGAAGCGGCGGAGGCACGGCGTTGCGCACGGGCGTCAGGGTTTTCAGATAACCGGCGATCGCCTGTGCATCATCGTCTTTGAGAGCATGCAAAAAATGCCAGGGCATGTCGAAGACGTTCAGATGTCGATCGGGCGTTTTTCCGTTCCGGATCGCCTCGACAACCTATTCCGTCGTCCAGCGGCCCAGCCCCGTATCCGGATCGGAGGTCAGGTTGCGCGACACGAGGACGCCATGCGGCCAGACGTCCACCCGTTGTCCGCCCGCAAGATGAAACTCGTCCCGGTAGATGCCGCCTCTGGTCGCCTGCGTATGGCAGAGCCCGCACATTTCAGCCCGTACCAGATACTCGCCGCGCTTCACCAAATCTGCCTGCTGACCGGGCCCGCCGAATGTGCCGCCTGGTTCCCAGGGAGGAGTCCGTGATAACGAGAGGACATAGTTCACCAGATCCCAGCGCTCAGCCGCGGTGATCAGCTCCGCGAACGAGGGCATGGAATTGGGGAGGAGACCGGTGGTGATCCGTAGCCAGATTTGTTCCGGCTCACTCCCTCCTCGAAAGGTCCAAGGCGCAGTGAGGTCGCGAGAGATGACCGGATAGCCCTTCGCGTCGGTCAACCGTACGCCTCCACGGCCTTCCGGTCCATGACAGGTGATGCAAATTTTTGATGTGAAGAGTGCCTTGCCACGGCCGATGCTGGCCGCATCGGGCGGGACGCGCGGCGGGATCGTGAGAGCGGTTGGAGGGGGACCAGTAAAGACGTTTGACAGGCTCTTGACATGGGTCACGACTTCGCGAATCTTCTCCGCGCTTAGGATGTCCTGCCAATAGGGCATCGCGCTGCCCGGATCCCGGTGGAGACGGTGCGGATCAGATCGGCGTCACTCGGCGGCTGACCGGGCGGCGTGGACTTGTATTTGAATCGGCCGTGGGTGAAATCACGAGGCCGAGGGACCAGTGACGGGGCCGCCGGTCCGTTGCCGCGACCATCGGGGCCGTGACACACCGCGCAACGCTGCGCAAAGACTCGTTTGCTGGTCGGCGTATCAGCCGGCAAGTCGGCTCCCGGCGGCCAGGTGAGTTCCGCATAGACCGTTGGGTCCGGCTGCCAGTTTTCAAAGGGCTGACTATATCCCACTCGGGCATAGATCGATCGGCCGAGATCCAGCAGGAGGAGCAGCCCCAGTGTGACAGCCGCGACTCGGCGCCGTGAACTCAGAAGGTTTCTCATGGCAGCTCAACCGCTCCTTCCGTTTCCTCCAACCGTTGAATGCATGGAGTTGAATCGTTCAAGATCCTTCACATAAACACGACATGACCAAGATAATGGGCTTTCATCTGATTCACCCCTTGTTAGGAACAGCCTGCCTCAGCAAGGCTCTGACCGCCGCGTGCTCCAGCACGACATCGGGACTTCGTTGGAGCGCGTCGTGATACTGCCTGCCGAATCCCTCCCCCTCTTCCGTCGGCATCAAGAGTCTCTGCGCAGACGCAAGCAGAGCTGAGATGTCCTCATAGGTTGAGGGCTCATCCGCTTCGCTGAGTTCATCGAGCTTGGCTATCAGTTGGGACAATGGACGCAACCAGGCGAACCAGGCATCGTTCAACACCAGCTGCAAAAACGCTCCATTGGATGGGACACGTCCATGCACACGCTCATAGGATATCCGCTCGTCATCTAACAAGGCTTTATGCAGATGCAGCAGAGCGCGAAAATATTGTCTAGATAGATATCCCTACTCCTTGGCTCCGGCATGATGGCGCTTCCTCGTTACCCAGTCGGTTCACTGTCAAGCTGATGCGCCTTGCGCCCGCCACGCACAAGCGGACGGTCGGGCAATTGTCCTTCGACCATGAGCCTCGCCATCGCCGCCGCTCGTGCGACAAGCTCCTGGGCTCCTTCACGGAGCTGCCGGCTGTTCTGCACCTCGATGACATTGCGTTCCATGTCCTCGGCGCTCCACCCTCTCGAATGGGCAATGAAGGGGAACTGCGGGAACTGGCAGCCGACTTCGGAAAAAAACGTCATGAGCTGACCTGCCACGCCCTGCACATTGTCCTGTCCGCCCATGATGATGAAGGCCGCCACCTTATTCTTGAGCAAATGTTTGTTCGCGATCGTTTCCTGATTCTGGATGCAGTTCATCCGCTCGACCATCTTGTAATACAAGCTGCTGGCATTGCCCCAGCGAATCGTCGTGGCAATGAGAATCACATCAGCCCAATGCACGATCGCTTCGTACACACGATCAAGCTGATCCGTAGGGTCCATTTTCGTGATTGAACAGGGCCAAGTGCAGGCTTGCGCGGATTTCGAATAGAACCCTTCGCATGGACGAAAGTTCAGCTCCCGTAGCTTGATGGACTGAGTCTCAAGTTGTAGCTCGCCCAGTGCGTGCTCCAACGCTGTTTCGAGCAATGCATCCGATCCGCTGTAGCGCGGATAGTCGAGCGTCATGGCAGTGGTGGAGATACCCAGGACCCGGATAGGCCCTGTCTGACGGACGACTGGTCGAGCTAAGGGATGTGGCTTCTGAGCCTGTTTCTTGCGTGTCGTGGCCGAGGAAAGATCGACATACAACCGGTCGTTCTCCACTTTTGTCGCATAGGCTGGAACCTGATCTTGTTCATAACCGGGCTCTCCGTGACCGGTTCGATGATGAAACTTCCAATAGTGCCAGGGACAGACGATATAGTCGCCGTCGAGCGTCCCTTCCCCCAACGGACCGCCCACATGGTTGCAGACGCCGGAGATCGCAGCGAACGAACCGTTCTGGTACGTCAGCGCGATCGGCGTCGTGCCGCACATGATCCCCTGCAGCGGCTTCCGCTTAAGCTCGTCAACATTTCTACCTCGGTCCACTTGGCATCTGGCATGACAGGCTCCTTCAGGCTTCAGAGCGGGAAACCACCATCACTGAGCCGATCCCAGTTGCTTCATGAATGCTTGGTTGTCCCAGAACTGCCACCCTTCGGCCATCGTGGCTCCCTCCCAACGGTCGATGGTGACCGTGTCGAGATTGAAGGTTTCGACTGTCGTCACGACGCCTTGATCAACCTCGTTCACTTCCTCCCCGTATCGTAATAAAACCGCTCGTGGACGATCTTGCCGTTTCTCCACTTTGCAACGGACACCTGTTCCATATGAACCGGCTGTCCGCTCGTCGCGATGAAATCCATCGTCGATTCATAAAACGTCACGTCGTCGCCGAAGCCGCTGGCTTTCACTTCAAAGCCCTTCCATTCCTTGACCCCGTTCAGGAATTGCTTTTCTCGCTCAATGTTGGCGGCTAACCCCTTCGTCGGAGGATTCGCGTTGTCTTGCATGACCGTGTCCTTGTCGTAGAACTCGTTCATGGCTTCGATGACCTTGCCCTGGCGTACATGGCCGAATAGGTCGTTCAACTGTTGTCGCAAACTCTGATCGCTCATCGTCGAACTCCTTTCATGTTTGTTTGGAGGTGAATACAATTCCCGCTTTTTGCACTTCTTGGTACGGCAGCAGCCACACCAACGATTCATCGCTGAGGTCGCCGACTTGAATCCGATTACCCCACGGATCTCGAAAGTCGCAGCGAAAGTCAGGATGGAGCTTTAGCTTATACTTCTTCGTCAGCTTCTTACGCACTTCTTGAACCTGTTTCGCATCGCGGACCATGAGGCCAAAGTGTTTCGTACGATCGGGCTGCAATTGCTCGACTTCAAAAATCGCCATGAATTGATGCTCGCCGAGCTTGCACCAGGCCGCTCCTTCCCCGCCGCGTAACATCTTCAGTCCGAATACGTCTTGATAAAACTTCACCGCTTTCTTCGCGTCGGTGACTTCGATCACGACATGATTACAACCATAGACTTGAACGGCCATGATCCCCTCTTGCATTTACCCTTAGTAGCTATCTCGGTCCATGGAATTTCGGGGCCGCGCCGATACTATCCAAACCTGCCTGAGCACAAGCGGCATCGAGATGTCCTTCCGGAGCGCCACCGACTCCGATTCCACCCACCACGTCACCGCCGATATCGATCGGCAATCCTCCGGCCAGAAACAGAATCTTGTCGTTCATATACTGAAGCCCCTGAACCGACGGCGTCTTCGCAATCAGATCTGCAACATTCCCGGTAGGCCCTCGCATGCTCGCTGCCGTATACGCTTTTTTCTGGCTGCTATCGACGGTATGAGGCCCGGCTCCATCGGCTCGTAGAAATGCTCTCACTGTTCCGGCCCGATCAACGACCGCTACGCTGACGCGATAGCCGTCCTTCGCGCATTGATCCAAGGCGGCGGAAGCGGCTTTCGCCGCCAGCGACAATGGGAGCACCGCTTCTCGCGGCAAATCTTCTGCTTCAACAATCACGGGAAAGATTCCTCCAATCGCCACCACACCCAACAGCGCGCAGACACATAATTCTCTCATGAAATGAACCTCGCCATTCCTCCGCATCTTCTCCTCTTTCGTCAACGAACCCATTTTTGTCTGCTCTCTGCCTCTATCGCGCGCCGTGCGACTCCAGCACGTCGGCAATCATCACATACCCGCTTTGTCGGGCACGTTGGAGCGATGTCAGTCTGGCCCGGCTTGGACGGGCGCACTCATCCCCGAAGCAACTTGCCCTCCGAACGATCAGCCTCTCTGCGCTGAAAGGCCGAAAGAAATATGTCAGGTGGTTGCGCACCGGAGATTGCATAGGTTCCATCGAGGACGAAGTACGGCACTCCTCGAATGCCCAACGTATGACCAACCGACTCTTCGGCTTTGACCTCCGCAGCTCCTTCTTCGCTCATGAGGAACTCGCCCGCTCTTAGCCCTGCTCGATCGGCCAACTCTATCAGTATCGACACAGAGCCGATATCGAGACCTTCTTCGAAATAACCTTTAAATAATCGATCGACCACCGCATCTTGGCGTCCCTGGATCCCGGAATACCAAATCAACCGATGGGCCAGGAACGTATTCGGCGTCTTCGAAATCTTTTCAAACGCAAACGATATCTGCTCGACCCTCCCCGCCTCCAGGAGATGCTCCTCCATTTCCTTAAACCTATCCAGGCTGCCGAACTTGGTTGCGAGATAAACCGTTCGATCCATCCCGCTCTTTGGCATTGTCGGATTCAATTGGAACGGCCTCCACGCCACGTGGGGCTTCACTGTTTTCTTCATTTGCTGCAATGCCCGTTCAAACCGCCGCTTGCCCACATAGCACCAGGGACAGATCACATCGGAAAAGACTTCGACCATAAGCGCTCGTTCATTCATGATCGATGGCTCACTTGCCTGCCTGATGAACCCGAAGCACCTTTTGAGGAATCATCGTGGTTGTCGTCATGATGCTCTTCTCACACCATCGCCCGTAACGCCTCATGCAACGTGACCGTACCCCGCACCAGCTTGGTTGGGTGTTCATATCCGATCGCGCCTTTTGAGAATGCGGTGTACATTTCTTCGAATAACTTTGCCGCTTCGTCTGAAAACCCAAACGATTTGAACGTCGGAACAACGGCGCTCAAGGGCGCATGTTGTGCCGTTACCGTCTTCCCCAAAATCTGCCCGAGCGCAGAAGCGACCTCATCCGGGCTGTACTCTGCCGGGCCTGCCATTTCCACGATCTGCTTGTCATGCCCACCGGCGATCAATTGTTCCGCACCGACTCTGCCGATATCCTTGGTCGAAATCATGGGCATTTTGGCCTGAGGCGCGATGAATGTCGGAAGCACTCCCCCTGCCTTCGCCGCGCCAATCACCGGCGCCCAGTTATCCATAAAATAGCAAGGGCGAAGGATCGTGATCTGCTTCGCCACGGCACTAAGTGCATGCTCACCATAGTGGAGAACTTGAATCGGACCGGTCCCTCCAGACAGATGGCCGCCGACCGACGACAGAAAGACAACATGCTGCGCTTCGCTTTTTCGAACGGCTTCTGCAACACGATCCATCCGCGCTCGTTGGTCCGCCAACCAGGCCTCAACGCCATAATTCGGCGGCGCCAACAAATAGACCCCTTTCGCTCCTTCGAAAGCCTTGGTTAAGGCCGATACATCGTCAAGCGATGCGACGATGACCTCAGTCCCTTTGGCTTTCCAATCGGCACCCTTCTCAGCCGAACGAACGATCACCCTGACAGGCTGTTTTCTGCTGAGCAAGTTCTCGACAACTGCTGCTCCCGTATTGCCTGTAGCCCCCACGACGACAAACATATTGGTACCTCCTCTCCAATAATCGAGCATTCACTCTATTCTGCATGATGACGCCACAGCCTCTCGCTGTAAAGCGCATCAAAACCTCTGCTTATTGTGAATCCGCAATCATGAATCTTAGACCTGGCAACTTACGTTCCAGCAGAAATTACGAGCTTGCACTTTCGGTTCGTACCGTAAAGCGAGGACTTGTTAGACAAAAGAACTTAATCGACTCGGATGTCGTGCCAAACTGACGGCACAGTGCCGAATGATCGGCTCTTGCGGGTTGCCTTATAGTAACCTTGACAAGTAGTACCCTTAGACAGGTGGCACCTCAAATTCGGTTCGATCCCCATAAGCATGAAACACTCTTCATTATTTCTTCATGAATTCTTCATGATTTCTTGGTTATGATCTCTTCATGACGATGTTTTCATAATTGAAGAATATCTCATTCTTTCGCATGCTCAATCAGGAAATGATAATGAAAGGTGATCACGACATGTCGCTACGTAAGATCTACGGTATCCGCTTGTGCTGTTTGCTCATGTTGAGCGGGCTCACATTGACTCTTGATGCTTGTGGATTGCATCAGACGGTCCTGCTTGAACTGGCGAAGCAAGAACGTCTGGCGCCGCAGCAAGAACACGAGAAGACTTTAGCTGAGATCACGCAGAAGGAGCAAGCAGCGCTCGCAACTCAGAAACCTATTAAGACAGGCGAGATCATTCCGCACATGTACGCGCAGGCGCTCCTCCAGGGCACATGGGTAGGCGATGCCTGTCATGAACGAACCGTCATTGAAATCGAACTTGCCACCGCCAATCACGAAGCTCCTTTCAGTATGTATGTTGAGTCTGCCGATGTCATCGGAACGTTCAGAGCGTTGGACCACTCAGCACCGTCACAACCGCGAATCATCGAAACGGGACTCAAGGGAACCTTCGATTATCAAAAGGGAGTTCTTCGTATGGAGGCAACCCCAAGGCCCATTATTCCGACGAAAGCAGAGATGGAAGAAGAACACCGTCTACGTGACAATGTCGCAGTGGAGATAGAACTTGCCTCGCACGAGCTGACATACGGCTCGCGTGGACCTTGGGGCATAGAGAATGCCGAGTTGGTGAAAAAGAACAGGAAGGTGCTGGAGGAACTTGAGACGCAGGAGGCTCTCCGGCAAAAAGCGAAGGCAGAAGAATATGCCGCAAAGGTCGCCGCCGCCAAAGCTGAACTCGTCCCGTTCCAATTCTCCATTGCACGAGATTGGGAAGGAAAGGGTTGGGCAGGCACCATTGATGGTCCACACTTCAAAGGGTGCGAAATTCGTGTCGCGAATAAACAAGGAATTACAACGGACAAATTACCACCCGTACAGTTCGCACTGCACGGAGCCAAGAATCAGAACAAGAATCAGAATTAGGTTGAAATCGCCGCGTCGTAAGGATATCGGTTCACTATTGCTGCAGAGGTTACCAAGACCTTCACCCCGCCGGTCAGCTATACCAAAGACAAGCGGCCTGGTCATATCCGAGAATGCAATTGTCCGGCTCATCTTTTAAGATATGCCGCGTAGGGAGACGGAGCACCGAGGCTGCCTGACTGATCTGCCGTACGGTTGGCTAAACTCTCTCTCTTGTCCACTCGAACTTGGTTTGAAGTACTCCGGCGATTCTGTCAGGATGCCCACTGATGTAAAGAGCGCGAGCCTCCTGCGAATCGCATTGAGGCGGACTTCTTTTGCGCGGCTTCTGTGGTAAGGAGTAGAAAGGGGATTGTGCTGCATGTATCCAGGAACTACCGCGTGCTCCGTCGCTCAAGCCTAGCCTTCGTTGCTTTGATTCTCGCCTTTGGATGCGTTTTCCTGACAGACGCACGGGCCGAAGACAAAAAACCAAGTCTTTTTCCTTATCAGTTCGAGCCTATTCCCAGAGTAGCGGAGAAGATGACCGTGCGGCGGCTGCTGTCGGAAGTTCTGAGGCTGCGGGTCAATGGCTATACCCAAGTCTCCTATATGCAGAACTTCAACCGCCCGTCCAACGACATCAATGAACTCCGCGCTTTCGACGTCAACTCCAATCAGTTTCGGGCAAACGTGATCCAGGCTGTGGTAGAGCGGGCAGTGAAGAGCGATGGTTCCGCTCTCGATCGACTCGGCTTTCGCGCGAAATTCAACGCGGGACAAGATTCAGCTTACATCGGCGGGTTGAGTCTGAATCCATACGCGGACTTCCAAGAGTTCTATGTCCAATATCTCGCCCCAGTGGGTCGTGGGCTTGACCTGCAAGTCGGCCAGTTTAACGCTTTGGTCGGCTATGAACAGGTGGGGAATCCGTACAGCCCGAATTACTCACGGTCCTGGCTGTATTTTGGGCAACCCTTCACGACGGGCGGCATCTCCGCGACGTACGAGTTCAATAAACAGGTCTCGCTGTCGGTCAGGGCGATCCCATTTATCAACGCAGCTCAGGCGAATGCACATTACGAACCATTGGTGGAAACGCTGCTGATGGTCTTTCCATCTGAAACGGTGAGAGTCATGCTCTATGGGTTGGCCGGGCCGAGGGCTGGTGCGTCCGGCACGCCGGGAGGGACGCTCTTGCTGGCTGGCGGATACGCGAGTTGGCAGTTCGGCGCGCAGACATGGGCGGTCGTTGAGGCGTACTACGCGAATCAGGCCAACAGCAGCCTGATCAGCCCCGGGAAAAATGCGCGCTGGGACGGAGTGGCAGCCTATCTGTTTCATGACTTCACGAAAGAATGGGGCGTCCGTTTACGAGGAGAGATTTTCGAAGATGCGGGAGGGTTGATCACCTGCCAGGGGACGACGGCCTTTCAACCGAAAGCCAACGTGTGCTTCGGCGCCACATCAACAGAACCTGCGCCGCCCGTCGCGCAGACCCTATGGGAAGTGACCGCCTCGCTTGAGTACAGGCCGTTTCCGTCGGTGAAGACACGGCTCGAATACCGCTATGACAAGTCCGACCGTAATGTCTTCCAGGTCGGCGGACGAGCGACAAGCTACCAGCCGACACTCTCGCTCGATGTTGTGTATATCTTCTGATCGGCGGTAACGTTCATATCGGCCGGCTTCCCATATTGAACAAATCAAAATCGTACAGTAAATCGACCGCCATTCAACACCGGCCAAGTACAACTGTGTCAGCCTGAGTGACAACACTACAGAGCGAACATGCGCGCCACCTGAGCGAGGGCGACTGAAAAAGATTTCTCGTTGTCATCTCCTAGGCAGAATGTTTCTTCTTCCGGAGGGTGATGCCCCATGGCGCCTCCATAATAAGAAAAGTCCGCCATTTCAGATTCTCGGGTATTCCAAACATGAAGACACTGCGCCGTCAGGTGCGGCAGCACTCTCGGAGCTCCACCGATCATTTCCGTGCCTGGTCTGTCGGTCATTCCGACCACGACGAGTTTGTTGCCTCTCCGCAACATGGCGGGCTCTGGAGCGCCGTTGAAGCTAATGGCGTACCAGAATGAGTCTCCTCGCTTAGCGCTCTTCGAACCATCTGCCGTATAGTTCTTGATGGGCTGCTTCTCGACAAGAAGAATGATGCCTTCCGGTTTTCGAATAACCTCTACGATTTCTCCTCCCAATTCCACTTTGTGTGGGACAAAATCGCCGCTCGACGGCTGATAGGACTGCTTCCGCCAGGCCTCGACATCAAAAGTATTCGTTTCGACGTTTTTCATGATCTCGGGAGAAAATATCGGCGCGGTTGTGCAGGCTTCCAACAAGACACACATCGCAAACAGTCCGACCGTACGCATGGCGAATCTCCTCTTTCTATCCAATACTCCAAAACCAACGGTCGGTGGGAGCGCTAAAAACATCTTCATCAGTTGGCCTCCCTCTCCCTTGACCTGTAAAAAGTATATCGTTCGAATATGAATGGTCCATGATGAGATCGTGAAGAAATCTTCACCATATATCCTTGGATAACAAATGATCCATCCACGGTCTGAGTTTCTCGATCTTCAATATGACGTATCGCCAGGCTGCTTCGCGTGGACCGCTGCCTGGCCTGACAAGGCGAGGTCAGTTGCCTGTCCGAAGGAGCTGAGCCAGCATGAGGCGGATGCAGTTTTGCCACGCGGCAGGCTGGAAATCCTCAGGCGAACACAGAGCTATTGGCAAGAATACGCTTGAGAGGGTGAATCAGGTCAGGTCGTGTCGAGGTCACATGCCCGCTGTGGTTTTTATAGACTCGGAGAGAGACGATAGTGGGTCGCGGCATATCTTGCGCCTGATGATGGGAACCCAACGACCATTGAGACTACTCCCACCCGCTGACTTCATAGCCCTTTTCCTTCAGACAACTCGTGACGGCATCGGCATATGGCGGTTCCGGTTCCAGCGGCTTGAACGTTCCTCCAAGTAGTCCAACGACCAATCCAAGCCCGCTACCGGCGGCGGCCCCGATCGTCACACCGGGCAATCCCCCGATGATCCCAGCCGACGCGCCGACCGCGCCGCCAAGTGTCAGACCGAGTATGGCGCCGGTCGCGGCATTCGCGCTCTGGTGCACGCCAGGTTGCAATCCAGTCTCTTCAACCTTTTTCCGACAAGATTGAATCTCCTGTCGAGCCATCTGCTTGCCATACAAGTGGAGTTGTTTATTCGACCGTAGGATCGGCTGCGGTCCCGCACAGGCAGTAAGACTGATGAGCAGTACGTACACAACACACCAATGCCATAATCGATTGACCACAAAAGTCTCTTGGCGAGTTTTCTTTCCCGTTCTTCACTTCTCACCCTTTGGGGAAAATGTCGAGGCTTTTTCAATTGCGCACATCTAAATTAACTTTCTCTTACTCGAGGAAGCACTTCGGTGGATGGTCCACTGCGCGCAGTGTCCGAGCACATTCCCATCGTGCGCGGACAGCGAGCACGAGTACCCACCCTTCCGCTGTGGCCTCCCCTCACTGCCAGCCCGTTACTTCATATCCTTTCTCTTGCAAACACCGATTCACGAAATTCGTGTAGGTCTGGTTTGGTTGAGAAGGGCGGGCGGCATAAAACAATCCGGTCAAGAGCCCCCAAACCGCTCCGCTTGCCGCGCCGATCATCGAGCCTCGCCCCACTGCCCCCCAAATCGCTCCCCCAACTGCTCCGCTTGCGGCGCCGACTCCGGCACCGACTGCTGTGTTCGTTGCAATACGACCTCCTTTGCCTCCACCACCTTCCGCCGCACCTGCCGACTCCGCCAATTGCCGACAGGATTCGATATCGCGCTCCGCCCCGTCTTTTCCCACCGACTCCAGTTGAGCATTGGGATAGAGCACCGGACGTGCACTGGAACAAGCTGAGAGCATCAACACGGCTAAGACAGCGCTGCCGATTCGTAATCCCGTCATACCTGCTCCATTTCTTTCCCGTTTTGCGGCAGCAATCGAGCCAACAGCACCTGAGCCGAGACCTCCTTCACACACAGCCGTTTGCGCCGAGCTTCGGACCCTGCGCAAATTTGTATGTGTGCGCGCGGCACAGCACACCGATCGGCGATGAAGCGAATCAGTTCGTCGTTGGCGGCACCGTCGATCGGACGAGCTGCCAGACGAATCTTTATGGCGTCGCCATGAATTCCGACGCACTCGGTACGGGAAGACCCGGGTTGGACATGTACGGCCAGGAGCGCTCCGCGCTCACTGTCCCGTGCGATGGCAGGAAGAGAACCCACGAGAATCGATGGATTCAAAAAATCGCTTTGACGAATTCAAGTATCGCGCGTTGCATGTCCGAATCATCCGTGATCGGACGGGCAACGGCCACATCACAGGCCCGCTCGGGCGGTACGCCTTGCTTCATCAAGGTACCGGCGTAGATCAGGAGTCTGGTGCTGACTCCCTCCTCCAATCCGTGGTTTCTCAGGTTGCGGACCTTTTGACCGAGCTTGACAAGCCGTCCGGCGATCGCAGGCTCCACCCCCGCTTCACGCTGAACCACCATCGTTTCGATGTCCGGCGCGGGGTAATCGAATTCAATCGCCATGAATCGCTGTTTCGTACTTTGCTTCAGATCTTTGAGGACGCTCTGATAACCGGGATTGTAGGAGATCACCAGCATGAACTCGTCGGCGGCCTCCACAATCTGGCCTTTTTTCTCGATCGGGAGCACTCGTCGGTCGTCGCTGAGAGGATGGATGATGACGGTCGTGTCCTTTCTCGCTTCCACAACCTCGTCGAGATAGACAATGGCCCCATGCTTCACTCCGGCGGTCAACGGCCCATCCATCCAGACGGTATCCTGCCCCTTCAGGAGGTAACGGCCCACCAAGTCGGATGCCGTGAGATCTTCGTGACACGCGACAGTGATCAACGGCCGCCCGAGCTTGTACGCCATGTATTGAACAAAACGTGTTTTCCCGCAGCCGGTCGGCCCCTTCAGCATAACGGGCAGTTTCCTCTCGGCGGCAATGGTGAACAGGCCGATCTCCCCACAGACCTCCGCGTAAAACGGCTCCTGTCGGATTCGATATTGTGTCATATCGACTTCACGCGCTTGCTGCGTCACTGCATCACTCCTCGCCTATAGAATTGCTTCGGCCCGACGGCACGGCCAGCTTCACAGCAGCCACAATAAACGGAACAAAGACTGAAGATCAAGCAAAGGGGAAGATATTGTCTTTAAGCGGGTCCCGCTGTGGATCGAGCTCGGTACACAGGAGACCTTGTGCGTGGTAGCATGCTGATTGTGTGCGCTCCCATGTGACATTGCGATGTTCAGACCCATCCCAGAAACGACGCTCTTCAGAAAGGTTCCCTATCGGTTGGTCGCTTCCGTGCTCCTGGTCTTCGCTTTGGTCGTCTCCGTCATTTTGCTTTTCAGCCTGGAACGAAAAACGCTCCTCCTTCGTGGTTTCACCGAAGGCGAGAATATCCCCACGGAATTGGTCCATGCCCTCTGGCAGTCGCGCAGTGATCTGATCGTCGAGACACTTCTTATCTTTTTAGTAAGTTCGATCGGTATTGCCGCAGTCATCACGTTTCTTCACTACGACGCTGCCCGAAAAACCCTAGAAGAAGTGAAGGGGCTGGCGCGGAATATTCTACACAGTATTCCAACGGGGGTGCTTACGATTAACCAGGGAGGCATCATCAGCGCGATGAATCCCACAGCTGAAGCGGTGTTGAATCGCGCCTCATCGGAGTTACTGGGGATAAGCTATGACGTCGTGTTCCCCGAAGAAGACCCGATCCGCCGGATACTCGACGAGGCGTTGAAAGAGCACCGCCATGTGAATCAGAAGGACTTCCTCTACGAATGCGGAGACCTAAGCCCGAGGACAATTCGCGTGAGTACAGCAGAGCTCACAGGGGACGATAAGAAACCGGCGGGGGTGATCCTGCAGGCGCAGGACGTCTCAGAATGGTTAGAACTCGAACGACGAGTCCGTATCGCAGAAAAGTTAGCGGCGTTGCACACCCTATCTGCGGGGGTAGCGCACGAGCTGCGAAACCCCTTGAGTGCCATGGATCTGAACCTCCATCTTCTGGAAGAAGAACTTAAGGAAAGTGGAACATTAGCAGAAACAGGGGCACGGTACTTGGGTGTCGTGAACGCCGAATGCCGAAGGCTTTCGGGGATTCTCGATAATTTCATGAAATTTGCCCACCCGGGATCTGTTGGTTTGCACGAAGTAGATGTAGAGACACTGATCGACCACATCATGACGTTGATGCGTTTCGAGGCGGAGGAACGCGGGATTCGACTCGAACGGGTGATGGATGAGCAATTACTGCCTGTCCTGGGCGATGCAACCCAGATCAGTCAAGTATTGATCAACATCATCGTCAATGCGTTTCATGCCATGCCGAACGGCGGACACTGTCAGATTTCAGCGGTGCAACGAGCGGCTGAAGGGAAAGACTGGGTAGAGATTACCGTGAAGGATAGCGGCGTCGGGATCGCGAAGGAGCAACTCAACCATCTGTTTGAACCCTTCTATACGACCAAGTCGAGCGGCACTGGTCTTGGTCTTGCCATAGCATACCGGATTATGCAGGATCATCGCGGTACAATTCAGGTTGTAAGTGCGCCTGGAGCTGGGACGACAGTGGTGACACAATTCCCGATAGCGATCAGTCAACCACACAAAGTTGGTGTGGGATCATGACGCAGGCCTTTCACGTTCTCATCGTTGATGATGAAGTGAATATCCGCAATGCTCTGGTGACCATGTTGGAGAAAAAGGGCTACCGGGTTTTCGGAGCAGGCACGGGAGCGGAAGCGCTGCGGCATCTTGAGGAAACTCCGGTGGATTTGGTGATCACTGACCTCCGGATGCCAGAGATGGGCGGCGTAGAATTTCTGCGTCGGCTGAAGAACAAATGGTCGGATACCGAAGTCGTCGTCATGACTGCGTTTGGTTCGATCGATACGGCTGTTGAAGCGATGCGGCTGGGTGCCTACGACTATCTAACGAAACCGATCGATCGTGAGCGGTTTGGAGTCGTCGTGGAGAAAGCGCTCGAGCGCCGTACGCTGACTTCCGAGAACAAGCAACTCCGCGACCGTCTTGAAACGAGAACCCGTTTCGATCAAATGGTCGGCGAAAGCGGAGCCATGCAGCAAGTCTATAGCTTGGTGGAGATGGTAGCAGACAGCGATGTGACGGTCTTGCTCACGGGGGAAAGTGGAACCGGGAAGGAACTCGTCGCGCGAGCGATCCACCATAAAAGCCCGAGGGCCGATGGACCGTTCATCACCATGAATTGCGGCGCATTGCCCGAGAATCTCTTTGAGAGCGAGTTATTCGGGTATGAGAAAGGCGCGTTTACCGGTGCCATGTCGACCAAGGCTGGGCGGTTTGAGCTGGCGGACGGTGGTACGCTGTTGCTGGATGAAGTGGGGGAACTCTCGCTCAAGTCGCAAGTCGATTTTCTACGTGTTCTTGAGACGAAGGAGTTCAGGCGCCTGGGTGGTACGAAATTGATCAAAGTCGATACGAGGATCATAGCCGCTACCAATCGGAAACTGGATGAAGCGGTCAAACAGGGGGATTTTCGGGAAGATCTCTACTACAGACTGAATGTCGTCCCTATCCACCTTCCACCACTTCGCGAGCGGGCAGACGATGTTCCGCTGCTTGTGGATCGATACCTGTCCGCGTCTTCCGCACGGCATCACCGCGGACCCAAAGAAGTTTCGCGAGACGCCATGCAGTTGTTACGGCTTTATGGGTGGCCTGGAAACGTTCGGCAACTACGAAATCTCATGGAACGGCTTGTCGTCACGGTGAGGGAGACAACGATTCAACCCGCGCATCTCCCCGAGGAAATCCAGGTTAGCAAAGAGGATGCACGGACTATGCTGATCACATTGGGAACATCTCTGGAGCAGATTGAACGACAAGTCATTGAACGAACTTTGAAGGAAGTCACCAACCATCGAGAAAATGCCGCAAGGCTGTTGGGCATTAGTCTTAGGACTCTCCAATACAAGATCAAGGAATACGAAATTCGCGACTAATTGCTTTCGCTTGAATCATCTCCCTATTCCCGACCCAAGAGATCACATGGCTCATGCCGCAAAAAATGCACCTGAAATCACCATAACCTAGCCCAAGGCTGCAATTCTTGCACAAAATAACTTTCGGCTTGAATACTACGGTTCTAGCATCTCCTTACGACAGCTGTAAGCCCGCGATAGATTTCATCCCTGCATAACATCCGGTGTCTGTTCAGTAGTGGCACTCTCCCTGCAATGGCTTCAGGATAACTAGTTGTGCGCAACCGCCTACCGAGCAACTTGAAGCTGCCCAGAAAGCAAAGCGATAGAGACATGACCATTCAGAATGGAGACACACCGCACCGCAGCCTGTATGCGAGCCGTCAATCGACGCAAGATTGGTTCACACAGCTCCAACAGCTGTCGGATGCGCTTGTTCTCTGCCCCACAGATATTGCAACGCGATGTGACCTGGCCGCGTTACTCGAACGGCTCGATCAGCACGAAGAGGCGTTGGTGAATTGGAACAGGGTTCTGACTTCTGATCCCAACAATCTAATGGCACGGGAAGGATTGGCTCGCTGTCGGCAGCGGATGGGCCGTTCCCTTCAATCCCCCATCTAATGGAGCTGAGCATCAAGACGACTTAGTGGACTCTGTGGCAGCTCGAAAGCGGTATCTCGGCGAGAAGGACGGAAGTCGCACGCAGAGCTTTAATGGAATATGGAAAGACCGGTAAGGAGCATACGCTCGTGTCAGGACACGCCGACATCGTAGCGGTCCAGTATCAGAGCAGAGCAATGGCACTGGTCTGGTTGGATCTCTCCACGGGGGCGGTCGTGACGAGTCACGCGGGGTTGTGGGAAATGTTACGCCGTGGACTACGGGATTGGGCAGGCTGCGTCGTGCACCCGCAAGACGGACAAGCCTTTCTCTCGGCTGTGTATGATCATTTCTTTCTCAACGGATATCGTGTTCATAGGCTCAGTGTCTCAGGGTTGAAAGGCGTACAGAACACGTATCGTGTGTAGTACGAAGAAGATCGACTTGACTCTCTTCAGAGCGTGGCTGCCGGCTCGTCCTCATCAAGACTTTGATCTCATCGTCAAGATCGTAGGGGCTGCTGCAACAGGCCTCGTAAAAGACTGGATGCTTATTGCGCAATCCCTGATCCTGAAGATGATTCGCGGTGGAAGTGACTGTTTTACGCTCGCTCTCTGCACCTTCAACGGAGATGACGAAGCCCATTTCACAATCAGAGACCTCGCCGCCGAGACGATTCTACGCCTCGTGGAGTCGGTGCATCGGCAGAAACGAGCTCGGCCTTCGTTATCTTCGCAAGAGGACATGCCTTTCAATCTATTCTCATGATAAGGGGAACGCCATGCGATATTGCGTGAGTACAATGCTCGCCATCATTATCGGAACGGTCTCGCCAGCCTGGTGTTACGAAGTCATTGCGGTATCCGACGGAGGAACGCTCACAGGCACGGTGCGCTTGGAGGGCCAGATCCCGAAGCCAAAGGGCTACAATCTCATCACCTTGCCCGATCCTTCCTATTGCGGGCGCATCTCCGATGGGCGAGGCTGGCGCATTCTTCAACCGTTCAACATCGGGCCAGGCGGCAAGTTCCGAGACGTGGTGGTCTATCTCGAGGGAGTCAAGAAGGGGAAACCCTTTGAGGACGGCGGGGTTCCACAGATCGAAGCGAAAGATTGCCTCTTTCTCCCATTCACGACGGTGGTGCGGGACAATAAATCGGTGACGGTCGTCAATATCGACCCGGTCATGCACGACATCCAAGCCTATGAGACGTCACATTTGGGTGCACGCGTCCTCTTCAACGTCCCGCTTCCGATGAACCCACAACATCCACGAAACTTCAGAGACCGCAGCGACGCCGCGCTGTATCACAAACACATGGCCGGAGCGCCGAAAAAAGAATTGGTCATGCTCAGCAAAGACCGCCGGGTCTTCGTCATGCAGTGCGGCTTCCACGCCTACATGGAGAGTTGGGGTCTGGCCGTCCGCAATCCATATTTTGCCAAGACAGATGAGCAGGGCCGTTTCACGATCACCGATGTGCCGCCTGGCACCTACAAGCTGGTGGTGTGGCATCCATATATTCGGACGGTCAATGAACAAGCCGTCACGATTGGACCAAAAGGAACCACGGAAGCAGACTTCGCGGTCTTGGCACCGACTGGGCGGCTCTACGTAAATGAAGCACTAGAACACGACTACGTGCGGTATAGCATGACGGAGGAACAGAAGAAAGAGATTGAGCCAATGGTCCACACACAGGCGCACTAATGACCGGACCGCGCGTTGAGTGCCGCAAGCCGAAGGGCATTAAACATACTCAAGTCCAGATTTCAGTAAGCAGGAGGGCTGATCGTGAAAGACAATGAAACTCGGGCATGGCAGGCTTGGAAAGCAACGTGCTACACGATGCTGGTTACGCACTGTTGGTAACCGTCGTACATATCGTTGTGAGGGTTTGAGACGCAGGATTCGTGGCCGGTTGAACATTTGGTATGCGTCAATCAGATGAGCGATCATCCCTGTATCTCAGCCAATGTTGCGGATGAACCGCAGCATCCAATCCTCCTGAGGTAATCTGACAAGAACACGCGGGCCTCAACCGATCGCATGCTGAACCTGTTGTGGATTCTTCTCGGCAGCTATGTCGTCGGTATACTTCTTCCACTCTGTCTCCCTCGACGACCTGAAGTTCAAAGTCTCGCGGCCAGCGCCCCCGCCATCGTGGCGACCAGCGCGGGCATCGTTCTTGGGCTCCTTGGCATCACGTCTTCGGAACCTGTCACGATCTCACTAGCCTCGACGATTCCTCTGCTCGCCTTCTCGATTCGGATTGATCCACTGGCCGCATTCTTCGTTTTGACCATCTCCCTCGTGGGGCTTGCCGCTTCTATCTATGCCATTGGATACGTGCGGCATTTTGATGGGCGCGCATCCGTCCCTGTGCTTGGAGCGCTCTTCAATGGGTTTCTTTGTTCCATGACCCTGGTGGTACTGGCAGACAACGGCATCTTTTTCCTCATCGTCTGGGAACTGATGTCGTTGCTGTCCTATTTCCTGGTAGTGACAGAGCACGAAAAAGCCGAGGTACGCTATGCGGGATTGTTCTACTTGATCATGACGCATGTCGGGACCGCCTTCATCATCCTGACCTTTCTGATTTTGTTTTACGACAGTGGGGCATTCTCATTTGAGGCCTTCCGGCATCCGAAGCAGCCCTTACCGGAGGGCATGAGAACGTTCGCATTTCTGATGGCTCTGATCGGCTTCGGCACCAAAGCGGGTATCGTGCCGCTTCATGTCTGGCTGCCCTATGCTCACCCGGCGGCACCTTCGCATATCTCAGCCCTGATGTCCGGCGTCATGATCAAGACCGCGATCTATGCCCTGATCCGGGTGTATTTCGATTTCCTCGGTGGGCAGTTCCCCTGGTGGTGGGGGTTCGTCGTGCTGTTCCTCGGGGCAACATCCGCGTTACTGGGCGTGATGTACGCGTTGATGGAGCATGACCTCAAGAGGCTTCTCGCGTTTCACAGCGTAGAAAACATCGGGATCATCCTGTTGGGCATCGGGGCCGGCATGATCTTTCAGTCCTATGGGCTGAAGGAACTTGCCGCGCTCGGACTGCTGGCAGGGCTGTACCACACGATCAATCACGCGATGTTCAAGGCGCTGCTGTTCTTGGGCGCCGGCTCGCTGCTCTATGCGACTCATGCGCGTAACATCGACGAGTACGGTGGCTTGCTTCGGCGCATGCCCTGGACGGGAGTCTTTTTTTTGATCGGAGCCGTCTCGATTTCCGCTCTGCCTCCCACGAATGGGTTTGTGAGTGAGTGGCTGGTTTTCCAAAGCCTCTTCCTCAGTTATCAGCTTCCGACGGTGTTTCTCAAATTGATGCTGCCGATCGCCGCCGCTATCCTGGCCCTGACCGGCGTGTTGGCCCTGGCTTGCTTCGCAAAAGCTTTCGGGATTTCGTTTCTCGCATTGCCGCGAAGTGCGCACGCACGCCATGCGGAGGAAGTATCGGCTCCTATGCGCGTCGGGATGGGTCTCTTGGCCGCCTTCTGTCTAGTGCTGGGCGTCGCGCCGATGGTGATAGTGCCGCTGTTGGACCGAGTCATCGCTCCCCTGGCGGGAATATCGATCGAAGAGAAAGTGCTGGCGATGGATGGATGGGCGCTTGCGCCGGTGAACGTCGAATTTTCAAGCCTCTCCACGCCCGTGTTGGCGCTCTTGCTGACAGGGCTGGCGCTGCTCGGGTGGGGGTTGGCCGTCGTGTTCGGCGGCCGTCTAAGAACACGCCATTACAAGACCTGGGGCTGCGGGATCAACCTCACACCCCGGATGGAATACACCGCAACCGGTTTCGTCCAGCCGATCAAGCGAGTCTTCAGTACTGTCTACCAGCCGACGGTCAAGCTCGAGACGGAGTTTCTTCATGAGTCGCGATACTTTGTGAAACGACGGCACTTTGAATTTCACATTGAACCGATTTTTGAGAAATATCTCTACAACCCGCTGGTGGCGTTCTTCACAACGATGGCTGACCGGCTGAGGGTGATCCAGGCAGGAAGTCTACATCTATACTTAACCTATATCTTCGTCACCCTCATCCTCTTGTTGTTGCTCGCGGTGTAACTGATGCTGGAAGCGATCTTTCTCGTTGTCGCTCAGGTGACGTCCTTACTGGCCGTCTCGCCGTTTCTTGTCGGTCTGATCCGAAAGGTCAAGGCACGCCTGCAATTGCGACGCGGCGCGAGTGTCTTCCAGCCTTATGCTGACCTGGCTAAGCTCTTCCGGAAGCAGCCGGTCATTTCGACTACCGCCTCTTGGGTTTTTACAGCGACGCCCTACATCGTGTTCGCCTCCACGCTTTCTGCTGGTTTATTGGTTCCTACGTTCATCTCGCAGACCCCCATGAACTTTGCGGGAAACATCATCGCGCTTGTCTATCTCCTGGCATTGGGAACGTTTTTCCTGATTCTTGCAGGCCTCGATGCCGGATCGACGTTCGGTGGGATGGGAAGCAGCCGCGAGGCAATCGTTGCATCCCTGACCGAGCCGGCCATGATTCTCTCTATCTTTGCGATTGCCCTGACCAATGGTTCGACGAACTTGAGCACTATTGTCCAAAAGACCGCGCTGTTAGAAGGTACCGTAGCGGACCCGTCCCCACACCTGATGGCGTTGGCAGCCCTCTTTATCGTGGCGCTCGCAGAGACAGGACGCGTGCCGGTCGATAATCCGGCGACACATCTCGAACTCACGATGATTCATGAAGCCATGGTCCTAGAATACTCGGGGCGCTATCTCGCCTTGCTCGAATGGGCAGCCGGTCTGAAGTTGGCCGTGTTCCTCTCTTTGATTGCCAACGTCTTCGCGCCCTGGGGAATTGCGACCACGGTGGCGCCTGCCGCAATGATGATCGGGTTCCTGGTCTACCTTGCGAAGACAGCGGCACTCGCGGTGTTGATCGGGGTGATCGAATGTATGTTCGCAAAATTACGGTTGTTCCGGGTAACGGACCTTTTGGGCGTTGCGTTTATCCTCGGCCTGCTCGGACTGCTGTTCTTTTATATTCTTCGGAGCTGAGCGGATGCAGGTTCTTTCTTACAGTGGATCGCAACTTGTTGACTTGTGCTCGGCCTTGCTCTTGTTGACCTGTTTCGCGATTGTGGCACAACGGCGGCTCTCGGCCTGCGTCGACCTGTTTGCCCTTCAGTCGGCCTTTCTCGTTATGACGGCGGCACTGGTGGCCTATTTGACTGGAAACCAGCACCTCTATATTGCGGCGGCGTTGACCGGTGTCATTAAGGTGATCATCATCCCGCGGGTCCTCAAGAAAGTCATTGATCGCCTCAACGTCAAGCGAGAACTGGTGATGTATGTCAATGTTCCGGCCGGGCTGTTGATCTGCGGCGGACTGGTCATGCTGGCCTTCTTCATCTCACAGCCGATCATTCCATTGGGTTTTCTGCTCACGAGGGATTCTCTGGCCATCGCCCTCGCGATCGTGCTCATCGGATTTTTTACGATGATCGCGAGGCAAAAGGCCGTGACGCAACTGGTTGGTTTTCTGGTGCTGGAAAACGGCTTGTTTCTAGGCGCGACTGCCGCCACATACGGGATGCCGTTGATCGTCGAATTGGGCGTGTTCTTCGACGTGCTCATCGCAACATTGATCGCGGGGATCTATACGAATCGCCTACAAGACGCGTTCGACAGCGTGGACACGAATCAACTCACCGTGCTGAAAGAATAGCAGAGGATCTGTTGATGATCGAGGTCGCGGCGTTGATGATTGCACCACTATTCGCGGGAGGGTTGAGCTTGGTCGTTCACCGCTCCGCGCTGCTCCATGCGATCAACCTCATGAGTATGGGCACGCTCGTGGCGGCAGAAATCATGATCACCCGGACCGTGCTGAGGGATGGTCCGTTCACGGCTCTGGACCAGTTGGTATATCTCGACGCGTTGTCATCCTTCATTCTTTTCATCATCGGAGCGGTTGGGCTGGCCTGTTCGTTCTACATGCGTTCCTACATGGACGAACAAGTGGCGCGAGGCATGATCGCACCCACGCGACTCAACTTGTTCTTTTCCCTCTTCCACATGTTTTTACTTGCTATGGTGGTTGCAACCATTGCGAACAGCGTCGGGGTGCAGTGGGTCGCCATCGAGGCGACGACGCTCGCCACAACCTTTCTGATCGCCTTTTGGCGGCGACGAGAGTCGCTGGAGGCCGGGTGGAAATACCTCATTTTGTGTTCCGTCGGAATATCGCTCGCATTGTTCGGTGTCGTCCTTCTGTATTACTCGTCGCTTCATGTGCTCAGCGATGTCAGCCAGGCGTTGAATGTGACGCAGCTGCTCCCCGTGGCCGATCGACTAAATCCGCATGTGCTGAAGCTGGCCTTCATTTTCATTCTGGTCGGCTATGGGACCAAAGTAGGGCTTGTCCCGATGCATAGCTGGTTACCGGATGCGTATACGGAAGCGCCGGCTCCGGTAGTGGCCATGCTCGCAGGCGTCCTCGAAGTAGTCTCGGTCTATGCAATTTTGAGGATGAGGATGATTGTCGACCATGCCGTGCCGTCTGGCTTCACTGGTGGGCTGTTGGTGTTGCTGGGATTTTCCTCATTGGTGACCGCAGCATTGTTCATCCTTATCCAGCACAACTACAAACGACTATTTGCCTATTCCAGTATCGAGCACATGGGGATCGCCATGATCGGATTTGGAGTTGGGGGACCGCTGGGAACCTTCGGCGGGCTGTTTCACTTGTTGAATCATGCATTCGCGAAATCGATGGCGTTTTTTGCCGCAGGGAATATTCATCGTCGCTATCACACGATGGAAATCGGTCACGTGCAGGGGTTGGCGGTTGCGCAACCCTGGACGGCCATGGCATTGATGATCTCGGGGCTGGCCCTATCGGCGCTTCCTCCGTTTGCGTCCTTTGCCAGCGAAGTGCAAGTCGTCACAGCCCTGGCCTCGCAAGGTATCCCGGGAATGCCGTTCACCAGTACTGGAGGCATGGTGAGCTTTGCATTATCGGATCAATTCAGCCGAGTGGGACTTGCCACAGTATTTCTACTCTTCGCCGTTCTTGCGTTCGCCGGATTGATTTATCGCATGACCAGGATGGTTTGGGGTACGCCGCCTGAGGGAATCCTCCGAGAAGAAACCTGGACATTAGGTCACCTGCCGATCATTCTTCTTGCCGGAGCGCTGGTGGTATTCAGCTTTTTTCTTCCGCCGCCCATACGGCAACTCTTGGAACAGGCGACGATGCTTCTTGTGATCCAATAGGAGTGGACGGTCATGACAGAGGCGAGGCCCTATGACGACTTGCTTAAAGCCACGTTCCCGGCCATTGTGCAGGGTGACCCGGTCTGTGGGGAATCTTCGCATTTCCAGGTTCCTAAGGACCTACTTCCGGCGATCACTCGCTATCTGCATACCCAACCGAACTTGCGCGGCCGGCTGACACTCATCTGGGCCTGTGACCATCGCCCTGTTCGTGACGCCTATGGGCTTCACTACCTGTTCACTCTGGAGGTGTCTCACTACTGGGTGGTGTTGTCCATTGAACTCTCAGGCAACGAGCGGCTGTTTCCTTCTATTACGCCGCACATTCATGCCGCCAAGTGGTATGAGCGAGAGATTCGCGACATGTTCGGATTGATTCCCCAAGGGCACCCGGACCTGCGACGTCTGGTCCGGCACGAGCATTGGCCGAAAGGAATGCACCCGCTCAGAAAAGAATTTCCCTGGGACCGAGTGCTGGGCAGACAACAGGGTGAGCATCACTTCCGGCGTATCGAAGGAGAAGGGGTGTTTGAGGTGCCGGTGGGACCCATCCACGCTGGGATCATCGAGTCCGGACATTTTCGGTTTTCTGTGGCCGGCGAACCGATCATGCAGCTCGAGCTGCACCATTTTTGGAAACACCGCGGCGTAGAAAAGCTTTTCGAGCAGCAGATGCTGATCGGGGCGGTACCGTTGGCCGAACGCGTGTCCGGGGACACAACGGTAGGGCACAGTCTCGCTTATTGCCAGGCGGTTGAAACGCTTCTGAACCTCCAAGTGCCTCGGCGCGCCAGATACCTTCGTTCTCTCTTTTTGGAGCTGGAACGACTGTACAATCATCTCGGCGACATCGGCGCCATGTGCAATGACACAGCTTACGCGCTCGCCCATGCGCATTGTGGTCGGATGAAGGAGCGGATCATGCAGCTCAATGATCGGCTCACAGGTTCACGGTTCCTGCGGGATGTCCTCCGGGTCGGAGGGGTGACTCGAGACATCGAGAACCGCCAACTCACCGACCTTGTCGATGAACTGAACCGAATCCAACCGGACTTTTCCGAGGTGGGGGCCATCATTTTTGCGAACGCCTCCCTTACCGATCGCCTGGAAACGACGGGAATCCTCAATGAGCAAACGGCGTGGGATCATGCCGTGATGGGCGTCGTGGGACGGGCATCGGGTAGGGATTGTGATCTGAGGCGCGATCGCCCATTCGCTGCCTATGATGAACTACCCGTCGCCGTAGCTCTGTATCGCTACGGCGACGTGCGGGCCAGATTGCGCGTTCGTGGCGATGAGATCCATGAATCCATTCGCCTCATCCGTGAAATTCTCGGCAAGATTCCGGATGGTCCGGTCGCAAATGAACCAAGTTGCTCACCGAATCCAGGCGACTGGACGCTGTCAGCGGTCGAAGGTTGGCGGGGGGAAATCCTTTATATGGTGATGGCGGGAGAAGGTGGCCGGATTCATCGTTGCAAAGTTCGCGACCCATCGTTCGTGAATTGGCCCGCGATTCAATGGGCGGCACTGGGGAATATCATCCCGGACTTTCCTCTCATCAACAAAAGCTTCAACCTCTCATACGCTGGAAACGATCTGTAGGAGGCCGAACATGTTCCGTATCATCAAAAAGAGTTTGAAGATCGGGGTTGTGACGGGCCAGTATCGAAGAGCGGAGAAGCCTGCGCTACCAATTATCCAGGAGGCCAAGGACAAAACTAAACTCTTCAAACGGTCGCTCGCGATCCGTGAAGTAGATACCGGCTCCTGCAACGCCTGTGAGATGGAAATGAATGCGCTCTTGAATCCTGTGTACGATGCCGAACGATTCGGCATTCACATCGCAGCCTCGCCGCGCCATGCCGATGCATTGGTGGTGACGGGGCCGGTCACCGTCAACATGGAGCGAGCGTTGAAAGATGTGCACAAGCAAACACCTGACCCGAAAATCGTCATTGCGCTCGGCGACTGTGCGATCGACTGCGGCATGTTCAAAAACAGCTATGCAGTGACCGGGCCTGTGGAACGGCATATCCCCGTGGATATCCGTATCCCCGGCTGCCCGCCGCGTCCGGCGGAAATTCTCGAGGCCCTATCGGAGTTGCGCAAGCCAACCGTATGAGGCGTAACAGCCGGGAGCCTATGAATAGGTGTGGGACCTCTGACAGGTTGAGAGTTAGGGAGTGTCAAAATAGTTTTTTCAACAGCCTGCTAGGCCACCTTCTTTCCATCGAGCACTTCACGAACTTTTTGGGTCAATAGATTGGGCGTGAAAGGTTTCTGGAGAAAGGCCGTGTCCCGCTTGATCCCACCCTGTTCGAACACCGGATGATCAGGGTAGCCGGACATGTACAAGACCTTGATCTCGGGGCGCACAACCGTCAGTTTTTCTGCGACCTCCGGCCCACTCATCTGCGGCATCGCGACGTCCGTCAGCAACAAATGGATCGGACCCAGGTGCTTCGTGCCGGTCAGGAGCGCTTCGATGCCGTGACGCGCGACCAACACCTCATACCCACTGAGGCGAAGGGCTTCTTGCACAAGCCCGCGCACCGACGGGTCGTCCTCGACTACGAGTATGGTTTCGCGCCCGATCGCTCTGACCACTGCTCCATTGAGGACCGGCGCGGCTTGTGTGATCGCATCCACTTTCGGGAAAAAGATCTTGCACGTGGTTCCTTGTCCCGGCTTGCTTTCAATCCCGATCGTTCCACCGCTTTGCTTCACGATCCCGTACACCGTGGACAACCCGAGACCCGTCCCTTTCCCTTTTTCTTTTGTGGTAAAAAACGGCTCGAATAAATGCGATTGGGTTTCTTCGCTCATACCATGGCCCGTGTCCCTGATCGCCAGGAGCACGTACGTTCCCTCGTCGAGCATCATGGTTTCACGTCGAGGGCCTTTTCCGATGGTGACATTCCGAGTCTGAATCGTCAGCTGGCCGCCCGTCGGCATAGCGTCCCGAGCATTGACGGCCAGATTCATGATCACCTGCTCGATCTGCCCCGGATCGACCTTGATCGATCCCAACTGTGGCTCGAGGTCGGCGCAGAGTTCAATGATGTCCTCGCCTAACAGCCGTCGCAGCATCCCGTCCATGTTCATGACGATCGCGTTCAGATCTACGATCTTGGTCGCCACAAATTGCCGGCGGCTGAATGCCAGCAGTTGGCCTGTCAGGCCAGCGGCGCGATCGGCGGCTTTTTTGACTTCTTCCATTTCCCGTCGCGCGGGATCCCCCGACCCCAAGCGACTCAGGATCAACTCGCTGTATCCACGAATAACCGTCAGCAGATTGTTAAAATCATGGGCAACACCACCGGCGAGCCGCCCTACGGCTTCCATCTTCTGCGCTTGGCGCAGTTGCGCCTCCGTCAGGCGCAACGCCTCTTCGGCTCTCGTACGTTCGCCGAATTGCCCTATTTTCAAGCCGACATCGGTAATCATGCTGAGCAGCTCGCTGTCCGGCTCACGGACCTGATAGCTGAAGAACTCGATGACGCCCTCGACTTCGCCCCCGATACGAATCGGAAACCCGAACGCGCCATGAAGCCCGGCTTGAGCAGCCAAATCCGCTCGAACAAAAGTGGGATCGAGCGTCACGTCTTTGATCCACACCGGTCGCCCGCTTTCCCAAATTCGACCCGGCAGCCCCACCCCTAGCTTGAAGCTCAGGAGCTGCTTCGCTGCAATGAAGTCATCGGCGCAGACTGTCTCTGCTTGCCAGTGATCGAGACACCGCAGCGTTCCCGATTGTTTATCCAGTCTCCAAACTACACCGAGATCCCATTCAAGACTCTCGCCGACCGCCTGAATAATTTTCGGCACCACTTCTTCAATCGTCACCGCTTCGGATAGGACTCGCGTCACTGCATATTGGGAGGCCAGCCGTCGTTCAGCCCGACGACGGTCCGTAATGTCTCGCACAAACGCGCTGAAGATATACGCTTCACCGATACGCGCCGGCGAGACGGCGAGCTCGACCGGGAACTCGTGGCCTTCCTTATGTCGCGCAGCGATCTCGATCCGACGATTCAGCACCGGGCCGACTCCGGTCTTGAGATACTCTCGAATCCCTTGAGCGTGCGCCTCCCGATCCCGCTCGGGAATGATGGTGTCCGAAAGCAATTTCCCCATCGCCTCTTCGCGGGTCCACCCGAAGACAGCCGTAGCTTGAGCATTCCATTCGGTCACGATTCCGGCTGCATCGATGGTAATGACTCCATCGAGCGCCGTGTCGACAATCGCTCGATTGCGTTCCTGGCTCTGCAGTAAGGCCGCCTCCGCGGCCCGCGCCCAGGCACTTTCTTGTTGAGCTTGCCGATATTCCGCTCGCAATCGAATCGTCGACCACAACAGCAACATCAACAGCGGAAGCCAGACGGCAGCCACGATGCTGCGTTCGACATGGCCGAGCAGGAAGGTCCCCACGCCCAGAGTAAACAGCGTGATCAAGACCATCACGAACGTCAACCACTCATATCGGCGAGCCGTTGAAGCGGTTCGCTCTTCCGGTTGGGTCATGCGATTATCCTTGTGATCACCCAGGTATCCAGAATCGCGGATGGGCGATAAGCCGACTTGGCCGCACGAAGTCCCGGAAGACCTGCATCATCCATGGCATTGATAAAGACCGCTCCTTGCGCCATGGCGGTTCGGCAGGTGTCGCGGAAGACCCACTGAGCCAGACCGGGGACGGAACGGTCCGCAACCTCCAATAGGATGCACCAGGTTTGAGGAGTCAACCAGTAGCCGAAGGTATAGGCGGCGATGTTGCCACTGACGCTCACGATAGTACCCGACAAGCCGATCCGCTCATGCTCTTGGAAGACGAGCGCATGGGCCATTTCTGCATCCTCCAGAAGGAGCTTCCCCATCTGGTCGAGATTTCCCCGGCGTTTCTGCTCGGCCCATCGTCGATACAGACGCGCGCAGTCGGAGTGATAGTCTGCCCGATAGGGCTCTTTCGTAATCGTCTGTTCCCGAGCCGCTCGATTGCAGAGCGCCCGTTGGGATTTATAGTGGTCTCCTGCCAAGGCGGCCAGAGCCTCGACAGGGTAGAGGTAGTCTCCTTCTTTCCGACGGAATTGAATCCCGTCGCGCTCCAACAGTCGTCCTTGGGACTCCATCACATTTTCGATTCGACTCACCGGCGACGACCCGTTCCACGACCGCATCAGTGCGAACGCCTGATCCAAAGGACCGGCTCCGAGCGGCGGGAGCGGCATGAACCACCCGTCCGGAGACTGGGCAAAAAGAAACAACGTGTGATCGGACTCCATCCACCAGTAGGGAAGCAGCGATGACCAGATGTAATGGTAGGGGAACGCAAACGCAGCCGGCGTGTCATGGCGAATCACCTGAGCACGTTCGAGCGCCTCTGCGAAATACGGTGCGTCCGACAACGTCAGCGGACGGAGCTGAGGGTCAACTCGCTTCGGACCAAGCCGAACCGTCAGGTGCGGGAGCGCCTTGAGAACGATCACGTCCTCCTGAAAGCGACCAATGAGGCGGGGATGAGCCACAATCGCCTTCACGATCGTCTCATCCGCAAGGAAGGGCGCGACACGTTCTCCATACTCGAGAATTGCGCTCGAAGGCGCGTCGCGCATGAACGGACACTTGGAATCCCAACCAAGCAGAACTTCTCGACCCGACGCGTCCCACATCAACGCCAGCGGGTACAGCCGACAATCCAAGGGGCGAACGTCGTAAATTCCGCACCGGCCTGACGTCGAATCAAAAGCGGGACAGAAATACCCTTCGCCGATCGGGTTCTTGACAAGATCAACCTGCGAGCCGGACTCGTTGGGGAAACACGATTCGGGGACTCCATGCGTCACGGCATCGCTGATTTCCGAACTTGTAAAGTATGGGCGAAGAAAGCTGTCGGCTTCCGGGAAACGACAACACACATCACAACGAAAACACGCTGCATCAGGAACCAGCTGCGGTAAAACACTCATCGTCTGTTTGGAATCCACCGTCATGAGGTCCATCGAGATCCCATCATACGATGCATGCCGGACCGTAGCAAGGAAGGTTCGCTTCCGATCATCTCGCCGCCTGTCCGCACCACTCCATACCTCTACCGATCGGCAGTCCGTCGCCCTCTTGTCGGTCTCTGATGCGCGTGCTAGCATTGCGTCCCATTGCACCATCTGATACCGTCTTTCCATCAGACTGAAACGTAGCTAAGAGTTTTCCCATTGGCCCAGACTGAAGCCTCCTGCCGGACACTCTCTCTTGAAGCAGCACGCGATCGTTGCACCGCCGTCCGCACGCGATTGTCCAACGCCGATCTGTTTAGACCTTCATCCACCGTATCTTCCGTATCTTTTCAACAGCCGTCTTCCGGCTCGGGGGCGGCGACCTCTTGGCGAGTCAGTCCCTGTCCATTTTACCTCTCCCCCGATCAGCTGCAGTTCTTCATCAATCTGGGGCCGCAACTGCTCTCGTTCTATCGAGCGCTGAATCGGCTCTACAACGAGAGCGTCAAAGGAATTCAACCGGCCTGGGTTGCCGGATACCTTGATCAAGGCAAGCCGGAAGCCTTGGTCCAGTACAGCCGGATGAAACGGTTTCGCGATGCCTTGCCCGCCGTCATCAGGCCCGATGTGATCCCCACGCAGGACGGCATGGCCATCACCGAGCTGGATTCGGTTCCAGGCGGCATCGGGCTCACCGCCTGCCTCTCGTACATCTATCACGACCTTGATGACGGTGATTCACAACTCATCGGGGGACGAGACGGAATGGTACGTGGATTCGCCCGCATGCTGCGATCTGTGCAAGGCCGGCGTGAAGGCGGTATTGCGATCCTCGTCTCGGACGAATCCAAAGACTATCGGCTGGAAATGTCTTGGTTGGCCGCCCAACTCCACGAAGCGGGGATGCCCGTTTGGTGTGTCGAGCCTCATGAGATTCGATTTACGGAGGAAGGACTTCGATTGCAGGCCGACGGCAGCGAGCAATCGATCGGTGTGGTCTACCGTTTCTATGAACTGTTCGACCTGTTGAATATTCCCAAGGCCGAGCTCGTTCAATATGCCGCGAAGAAAGGCTGGGTGTCCGTGACGCCGCCCTATAAGCCGACACTGGAAGAAAAATCCGCGTTCGCGCTGCTCCACCATCCGAGGCTCAGCCCCTTCTGGGAAAAGGAGCTCGGAACGGACTGCATGCTTCATCTAAGCGCCATCATGCCGAAGACGTGGCTGCTCGACCCAGCACCGCTTCCAGCGATTGCGACGATCCCCGGCCTACGGATCGGAGGACGAGCGGTCGCACATTGGTCCGATCTCGAGACGGCCACGCAGAAGGAGCGCCATTTCGTCATCAAGCCTTCCGGCTTTTCCGCACTCGCGTGGGGAAGCCGCGGCGTGTCGATCGGACATGATATGCCTCAGACCGAATGGGTTCAGGCGCTCCGGAATGCACTTGCATCCTTCTCGACCACACCCTATCTCTTACAAGAGTTCCATAAGGGACGGTTGTTCGAAATGGACTATCTGGATGAAGGCACACAGACGATCGTGCGCATGTCCGGCCGGGCACGGTTGTCTCCCTACTATGTTGTCTCAGACGATAAAGCGGAACTCACCGGCATTCTGGCGACGATCTGCCCAGCGGATAAAAAGATTCTTCACGGCATGAAGGACGCAATCATGGTTCCTTGCGCCCTACGCCCGAACTGATGCGCGCCGCTCCAATAAATAAACCATTAAAATGGGCGTTCCACTTTCTTCCTTTTCCTGGTAGCCTAATACGATCGTGGCTGTGACTCTTTTCCATGTCGACTGGTGCCCCGACTGTCACGTAGTCCGCCAAAAATTGGCCGACTTGGGGCTGGCCTATGAAGCGATCGTCGTCCCCGACAGTAGACGGATGCGCACGCAGGTGTACGAGGTCTCCGGCCAATACTATGTACCGGTCCTCAAGGACGGCGATCTCGTTCTGACGGAAACCGACGATATTCTGGCCTATCTGGACGAACGGTATAGCGCCGACCGCGCGGGAGCCCCGGCAGCAACCGAGTTTCAGTCGCAAGCCCGTACGACACCCGAGGTTTCCGGCAAAGACGACGAGCACCCTTCTTGCCGGATTAACTGATCAACGAAGGACGATTCATGGAAGACTGGAGACAAGTCCTGGCGAAGAGCATCGTGAAGCCCAAGGACTTGGCCGAACGGTTCGGCCTCGATGAGAAAGAGATTGAAGCCATCGTCGGTCCTTATCCCATGCGAATCACCCCGACGGTACTCGAGACAATCAAGTCGAAGGATGACGCGATCTGGAAGCAGGTGGTCCCCGACGCGGCAGAATTAGACGACATTGCAGCCGACGACGATCCCCTGGAAGAAGATCTCATGAGCCCGGTGCCCCACCTTGTTCACCGCTATCCGGACCGGGTGCTGCTCATGGTCACAAACCAATGCCCGATCTATTGTCGGTTTTGTACCAGGAAGCGACTGGTAGGAAAACCCGGCTTCCTCAAAAAAGGTGAGCTGGACCGAGCTATTCAATACCTTCGCGACCACAACGAGGTCCGCGATGTCATCCTCTCAGGAGGGGACCCGCTGCTGCTTCCCGACCATCTCATTGAGCGTGTCTTGAAGGCGCTTCGAACGATCCCCCACTTGGAGCTCATACGGATTGGTTCGCGGGTCCCCGGGTCGTTGCCTCAACGCATCACGTCCAAACTCTGTGACATAGTGAAAAAGTACCATCCCATTTATATGAACCTGCATTTCAATCACCCGGACGAACTGACGCCGGAAGTGAAAGCTGCTTGCGGTCGGCTCGCGGATGCCGGTATTCCACTAGGCGCCCAAACGGTCCTCCTCAAAGGCGTGAACGACGATCCAGAAACCATGAAGCGTCTCGTTCATCAGCTGCTCCTTGCACGAGTGAAACCTTATTACCTGTATCAGGCCGACTTGACCAAGGGGACGAATCATTTCCGGACGACCGTCGAAACAGGTCTGAACATCATCAAAGCTCTCCAGGGCTATACGAGTGGAATGGCCGTGCCCCATTTTGTGATCGATGCGCCGGGTGGCGGCGGTAAGATCCCGCTGCTACCCGACAACTACGTGGTCCATCTGGATGAGGATGGGGCGGTCCTCAGAAATTATGAGAACAAGACGTTCCACTATCCCCAGCCGAAGTCCGGCAATCGGCGGGAGCTTCCGATGATTGGCGGACTCTCCTCACTGGATGATTCAGAAGAAGCCTATGCGACTTGCGGTGACAGCTACCCCGATCGCGACGGCTACGCCGCCTGGGGGAACAGCTGCGGCGGAGATGCGGACGACCTGTGACCACTCATTCGCCGCGAACCGGCATTCTGCCCTATCAGGACATCAAGCGCTTGCTCGTAAGCCGAGCCATCAGCGCCTCACCGACAGTCGAAGACCGGCAGATCCAGCCAGCCAGTCTCGACCTCCGGCTAGGCCACAAGGCCTATCGGCTGATCAGCAGTTTCTTGCCGGAACTGTCGACCATCTCCTCACGACTGAACGTACTGGATTTTTATCAGTCGGATCTTGTGATGTACGAGATGGATCTGACCGACGGAGCGATTTTGGAGAAGGGTCACGTGTATCTCGTTCCGTTGCTGGAACAGCTCGCCCTCCCGAAGACGATCCGTGCGCGGGCGAATCCCAAGAGCACGACGGGCCGTCTGGATGTCTTCACCCGCGTGGTGACGGATCTCACCTCCGGATTCGACGAAATCCGTGCCGGCTATCGAGGCCGGCTTTTCCTGGAGGTCGTCCCACGCTCGTTCGCCGTCAAAGTCCGCACTGGGCAGTCGCTGAACCAAATCCGGTTTGTATGCGGCAAGGCCACGGTGCCGGACCAAACGCTTCAGGCGCTGCATCGACACACGCCGTTGCTGTATCACAACGTGGCATCCCATAAGACCATAGGCAACCGAGACTTTCGTGTCGAGCGCGGATTGTTCCTCCGCATCGATCTCGCAGGCGCGGATCAGAGCGATTCCCGGGTGATCGGTTACCGCGCAAAGAAAAACAGTCACGTCATTGATCTCGAGAAAGTCGGCCATTATGCTGCGGCTGATTTTTGGGAACCGCTCCATCGCCACCGCCACGATAGCTTGTTATTGGAGCCGGAAGAGTTTTATATCCTTGCCTCGAAGGAGCGCATTCGTGTGCCGGCCGGCTATGCCGCCGAAATGGTGGCCTACGAAGCAGCCTGCGGAGAGCTACGAACGCACTACGCCGGGTTTTTCGATCCTGGCTTCGGCTATGGATCGAATGGAGAGATCAAAGGTACACAGGTTGTGCTGGAAGTTCGTCCACATGACGTGCCATTCTTGATCCATGATGGACAGACCTTTTTCAAAGTCGTCTATGACAAAATGATGGGGATGCCGACACAGCTCTATGGGTCTCTGTTGGGATCATCCTATCAGCAGCAGACCTTGACACTCAGCAAACATTTTAAAGTCTAGCCATGGCGCCCTCCGATCCGCCACCTCAAGATAAATCTCTGCACCCGCCACGTTCGACCGAACCGGGAGAACAGAGCGGTGGGAACGGGCATCACATGCACGTCATCGGCTTGATGATCGGAACCACGCTGATGTTTATCGGCTTTCTCAATGTGTTTCTGTCCATCAGCGGCGGCTTCGAAATCAATGTCATGCCGTTTCTCCTCTATTTCGGGGGCCTTGCGATCTGGGCCAATGCCGCCATCGAAACTCCGGCCTTCCGCTATGGCACCATGGCCATTGCGATCATCTTGGCTTTAGGCCTCTTCCAATACGGAGAAGTCCTTTTTTGGCACAAGCAGATCCTCTTCTGGGTCACGATCATCATCGTCATGTACTTCATGTTCGTCGAGCCCAAGAAACCCACAACGTGACCTCCTCGCCGACGATTTCCGTCATCATTCCGACTCTGAATGAAGAGAAAACCCTTGGACAAACACTCTCATCCCTACCGGTGACTGAGATCCCCGAAGTCATCATTGTTGATGGAGGAAGCACCGATCAGACGATCTCGATCGCCGAAGCCTTTTGCGCGAACGCATCACACGTTCGCGTCGTAACGGCTCCACCAGGGCGGGCACGCCAAATGAATGAGGGGGCGAAGGCCGGCCGGGGCGACATTCTGCTCTTCTTACATGCCGATACACGATTGCCGACCAAAGCACAGCTGATGATCGAAGCGGTGCTCACCGACCCGGCGGTGGGGGGGGGGCCGCTTCGATGTCGCCTTCGACTCTCGTTCTGCCTTGGGCACTATGATCAGCACACTCATGAACTGGCGTTCCCGATTGAGCGGTATTGCCACGGGTGATCAGGCCCTGTTCGTTCGTCGCCGGATCTTTGAACAGCTCGGCGGCTTCGCTGATCTCCCACTGATGGAGGACATCGAATTCAGTCGGAGACTGAAGCGTACCGGACGAATCGCGGCACTGCATCAGAAGGTCACGACATCGTTCCGGCGCTGGGAACAGCAGGGTCCCTTGCGGACTATCCTCTTGATGTGGACTTTACGACTCTTGTACTGGATCGGGGTGAGTCCCCATCGTCTCAAGGATTTCTACACAGCAGTACGATAGGAAATGGGCGACTCAAAATACAGCACTCAACACTCAGTACTCAGCACTGCGTTAGTGGTTTTCGCCAAAGCACCGATCCCAGGTCAGGTGAAGACGCGTCTCTGTCCGCCACTGACTCCCGACGAAGCGGCAACGCTCCATGGCAGTTTCGTACTCGATACTTTGGAGGGAACAAAGTTCGCGGCCGCGAAACTGAAACTTCCGCTCGATCGCTATCTAGCCTGCGCACCTGCAACACATGTCTTCTTCAAGATCATGGAGGAGCGGCAGGGCGTGACGCTGATCGATCAAGTCGGCGACGATCTCGGCGCGCGCATGAACCAGGCATTTCGAACTCTGTTCGCACAAGGCTACCGACAGGTCTTACTCATGGGGACGGATGTGCCGACGCTTCCGCTCGATCATTTGAAACGGGCCCTCGCCTCGCTGGAGAACCATGATCTTGTGCTCGGTCCAGCTTTTGATGGAGGCTATTATCTGATCGGCCTCAAGCGGACGGCGCCGGAACTCTTCGCCGACATTCCTTGGTCAACCGATCAGGTACTCAGGCTCACACAGGAGAAAGCAGCGGGGATCGGACTCAAGGCTTCCTTGATTCAGCCATGGCGAGACGTCGATACCTTGGCCGATCTTGAAGCCCTCATTGAAGCCTGTACCGCCGAGACCAAGAAACCAAAAACCGAACGGTCTTTTTCAGCTCGTACCACGGGTGTGCTGGAATTACTCGCCAAACGACTGCGCGCGAGAGCATAATGACTCAGGCATCGACCAACCAGGAAGCCGCGTGAGCCAGCAAGTCGCACTGATCACCGGAGGAGCGAAAGGCATCGGACGAGGAATTGCTCTCGACCTCGCGTCGCGGCAGTGGAAGATTGCCTTCTGCTACAGAACCAGCGAAGCCGCGGCCAAGACAACGGCGGAGGATATCACCCAGCGAGGCGGACAAGCGCTGGCACTCCGCTGCGATGTTTCCGACCCAGTGGCAACCAAACACATGGTCACACAGGTTGAAAAAGAATGGGGGCGAATCGATGTCTTGATCAACGGCGCCGGCCCCTATCATCGAGTCAATTTGTTCGACGAAACCATCGAAGGCTGGAACGAAATGTTTGCCGGCAATCTGCATCCTATTTTCTATCTCGCTCAAACTGTCGCGCCCGGCATGAAGTCCCGCAAGACCGGTCGCATCATCAGCTTCAGCATGGCCAATGCGGATCAGATGGAGGCGCAGCCGGATGTGACCGCCCATTACATCGCCAAGGCAGGAGTACTCATTCTGACACGCACATTGGCCAAGCTCTTGGCGCCGTACGGCATCACCGTGAATGCTGTTTCACCCGGTTTTATCGATTCCGGCAGCGCGCCCCCGCAAGAACTTGCCGCCATGACCAAACGCATTCCCGCCGGGTACATCGGAACCGTTGATGACACGGTCGCGGCAGTCCGTTATTTGCTCAGCGAAGAAGCACGGTACGTGAACGGCGCCAATATCCAAATTAGTGGAGCATGGGGAATCTAGAAGAGAGGAGGACTTATGCGATCAGAGCAGGAACGCGAAGCTCACCATCGATTCGTCCTGGCCCTTCAGCATGAACATCTGACCTGTACAAAACCTGGCTGCGGCGGAGCGATGGCTGTGGCCGATCATACGCCACATAGCGCCCGCATCAAGTCTTACGAAGCCACTTGCGAACGTTGCCACGCCGTCGAAAAGATTACCGGCAAGGAGGAACACCAACCTTCTTGGGATGTGGCCTCCATCACCTTGATGGCAGAGACGCATCTCCTGCACGAACAGCCGACCTGCCCCTACGACGATACCCCCATTACCTTCATCTCCTTACCCAATCCCCGCCGTAAGGCCCGATACCGCCTTCTGTGTTATTACTGCGGTCGGCATACGGAAATGAACTGGCCACCACCGGAGGCGAAGCGGTAATTCGGCGAGGCCGCCCCGATCAGGTGCGCGTCAAACCTCAGTATGCGACAAGCGCTTTGCGAATGAACTCTCCGAGCCGGCGGAAGTAGGCGCCGCCGCCCATCACATAGGTGTCGTTATGGCCGGCGCCTTGGATCACATACCATTCCTTTGGTGGTTTGGCCGTATCGAAGACCTGTCGTCCCAGCTCAATGGGAATGATGTCGTCCTTATCTCCGTGAATAATCAGTTTCGGCAGCGAGAGATTCGGCAGACGATCGATCAACCGAAACTCAGCTCCGAGGAACCAATGCGCCGGGAAGCCACCGTAATACAATCTGGCCACTGCTTCGATGGAAGGAAATGACGATTCAAGCATGAGGGCTGACGCAGGTCGTTGCGCCGCAAGTTCGCCCGCTACAGAAGCTCCAAGGGATCGACCGAACAAGACGATTCGTTCAGGACGGACCTTTCTCATTCGGGTGAGGTAATCATACGCGCCGTACGCATCCTGATAGAGTCCTTGTTCGTTGAGGCTGGAGCTCTGGCTCTTCCCATATCCCCGATAGTCGAACAGGAAAATCGACAGTCCCATCTGGAACAGGAGCTTGAGATTGTCGAGACGGTTGATGATATTGCCCGCATTGCCATGGCACCACAGGATGATCGGCCGATCAGCCGCCGCCTCTACGTACCAGCCGAACAAGCGGATGCCATCAGAAGCCTGAAACCACACATCTTCCAGCGGCAACCCGCTCAACCTTGCCCAGTCTCGGTCTTGCCAAGGTTCCGGATGATAGACGAAGAATTGATCGAGCATGATGGTTCGGTATTCCTGCCTTACGCATCACACATAAACGGTAATTGAACTGCCAAGATCTCAGGCCATGACCGACCTGGCATGCTGTCTAGAGAAACGTGAGAAATTCTTCGACAGAAAGACCGGACTGCTCAACGATTGATTCTAAGGTTCTACGCTTGAGATCTCTGTTGTGGAAGGCAACCGTTACGCGAAGAATCGGCCGATCAGGATGTTTGAGAATGTAATGACTGCCTGATGTATGATGAACGAAAAACCCGGCTCTTTGCAACGCGCGAAGAACCTCTTTCGGAGTGAGTGAAGGCAGCCGCCGACTCATGCGGCATCAAGGTCGACGGTCAATTCCTCTTTCACAGGATCGAGTCGGATGTCCTTGTCGGGAGGGATCTGAAGCCCGTCTTTTCGCAAACTTTCCAGATAGGCGCGGATGGCATCTTTCGCCATGGCTCGCGCTTCTTCCAAAGTCTCACCCTCCGTCGCCATCCCCGGCAAGGCCGGGCAGGTGACGATGTATCCACCCTCTTCAGCCGGTTCGAAAAACACTGTGTAGCGGTATTCACGTTCAGCCACGGTCTCCTCCATTGCGTCCATGCGAATTTTTAACTCAGTGTAGAAAAGCAGAAGTTCGAAGTCAAATAGAAGCAGGTATCACCTAGAAAAACGCCTGCACACTGAACAAGACATCGTTGTCGCGATCGCGATGGTTGTACTCCAGCCTGACCGTCCAATTTTGAGCTAAGGTGAAGCGCGACCCGACGTACCACCGAAAGTCGTCCGACTTCTCTCCTAACGGAAATCTCAAGTACGTCCCTGTCGCCATCACTTTCCAGCGTTCGGTGAGATCGGCCAACATCCCGACCGTTCCGCCGCCGCCGACTCGATACATCTCGTGATACGCCTTACTGACGCTTGCTTCAGTTTCGGCGAAGGCAAATAGGACTTCTCGCTTGAGCAACCGAAATTCCTTCGCCCCTCCGATCCCACCGTTGAGGAAGCCGTTGCTGCAAAGCTGACAATCGTTATGCCGGATGGTGTTCATCCCAATGTTGAGCTTCCAAGAGGGGGCGTGAAAGACAGAGTCGATCGGCGAGAGGGACAGGAGGTTCAGCAACGTCGCCCGTTCCACGCGAGTTTGATCGGCGTTATTGTAATGACGGACTGTGATGGAGGCCATTTCAATTTGCGCATCGGGTGTATAGCCCACCTCTGGATCGAGCAAATCGTGATAACCGCCACGAACGCTCACTTCTTCAAATGTGTCGTGATTGCGCCAGCCTCCACCTATCATCACTCGTGACGTCTTATGTCCTAGCTCAGGTTGCCTGGCGAAGGGTCGCACGGTGAATTCCTCGGATGGAATTCGAAGCTGGCTGCGAGCAGTCAGAACCGCCTTGTTACGCTCTTTCCATTCTGGTTTCGGAGAATCGGTCGTCTCGATCCGGTAACGCAGATAGTCTGAAGCGAGATCGAGCAAGAATGCTTGCCTTGGAAGGTTCAATTGGGTGAATGCCGGAGCAGCAATCGCCTCAGGGTCTTGCGTGATTCTTTGCGCCAGATCTCGTTCCGCTGCGGGCAAGGATTCTCGCTTTCGCTTGATCACTGTACTGCGGGATGGCCGATAGGCAATATCGGATACCAAACCCGGCTTTGATGAAATCAGGCGAACCGTGTCGGCTGGAACAGTCCAGAGGACAAACTCATCCGTTAAATGCAAGTTAGGGTCGGCATAGTCCAACAGTGCCATAAGATGGTAGGAACAGTTCTCCTTGAAGAAAAAATAGTCGAAGTAGGCATTCCCCAGCTCCCACGCATGCATCAAAAACCGCCGTAACTGATTTTCGGTAAGATTCAAACGATATTCCCAAATATCCCTGTTTTCGATGTCTCGATATTCCCGCACCTTCAGGTAATAGGGAATCGTCGAAAAGTATCCCTTATAGATTCCAAAGATGCCCTTCACGGGAAAAGCGAGGCCGGCATCGGGAGGCACCTGAGCCGCATAATTGATGGTATAGGCAAGGATGCGGGTCTGTTCCGTTTGACCCCTTTGGTCGACGCGAAACAACGTGTGGCCGAACATAGAGGCCGGGTTGTTCAGGAAGGCTGACGGAAAAATCAGCGAGATAGATTGGACCTCGAAATCTTCGTACCATCGATGAAACCGTTCGCAGGCACGGGGCAGGAGACGGGTAGAATCAAAATTCAGTTGTTCCTTGAGCCAGTGATACCGAGCGATGAAGGCGCATTGAGCCGGCTGTCGAGTGGAACCGACCAGTTCGTCAGAAAAAAATTTTGCAAGGGTTGCATTGAGCTCGGCAGCCGGATCCGTCTTGCCGCTGGGGGACAGGAAAAAACCGGGATCGTCCTGTTCGCTCTCATATCCTCCGAAGAGCCCCTTTCGGTAGTGCAACAACAGATGCCACTCACGTTGCTCCGCAAGCTTGGCCTGCTCGGCCCGGTCGATGAGCTGCTTGAGATACAGCTCGCGATCGGTTTGCTGCGCATCGGAAGGTACGGGAGCGAACAAACAGGTTAGAAATGCGAGAAGGAGAACCAGCACGGTGTAACAAGAGACAACAAGGGCCCTGACATCTCTGCCAAGGCCCTCTTGATGACTTAGCGTACCGATGCTTGCGCGAGGACCGGATGGCCTGCGATGGCATCATTGAGGGACTTCACCAATGCCACCGGAGACGCTTCCCCAGCTTGAACCAGCGACGTATACCGTTCCTGAGTCATGGTAAAGAACGCGCCCTGGTGTTCTGCCGGAACGCCAAGAAGGGAGGCGAGCGAGGCCAAGTGTTCTCCCTGCCCTTGAGCCATCTCTGCAGACAGCGCTTCGAAATTCAAGGATGCGAACGTCGTCGCCTTGTGCTCGCTCATAATTTTTCCGTCATTGGTACAGCCGGAGGTGCCGGTGCTGATTGCAAATGTATTCATACCAGTACCGTTGGTTGTTACCATCAAGACCTGGGGAAGAATTTCCTTCTGACCCTTGTAATCCGCCCAGACCATTTTCCCCAGGCCACAACCAGGACCAGTGTCCGGATTTGCTGCCATTGCCAGACCAGCGTGGCTGCCAAACAGTACGGCGATAGACAATAAGAGCACTTTCTTCGACATAAGTCCTCCTCCGTTAGAAATTAGTTAAGCACCCATCGCTACTGCAAAAGCACTGAGACGAAGTATAACCAAACTCACTCTCGATGTTTATAAAAAGTTTGCCACTCGGGAAGTGGCTAGTATCCACTTCTCAAGTGGGTGGATTATAGATAGGTGGATTATAGACAAATCACAGTGAAGCGCAACAACATTTTCTCGGCCTTGGAGTTTCTTACCTCTTTCAACCAGCGAGAGCCGAGTCCAGCTGGATCACAGCCTCCAAGCAGAACTCATGTCTTGTCGACAATGCAATCAACCTCTCGTGTCATACCCTTACCACTCGATCATCCTGAAGAATGCCATAAATTCCGTTCTCTTCGGGAAAATTAAAATTGACGAACGTCATGTGGACGACTATACTTCGCTTCGAAGATTGCCTCCATACTTAGGCAGTCAAACTATTTAATTTCTATTTCAAGGAGGACCTATGAAGCACGTATCCCGACTTTCCCTCGCGGTCATTGCCCTAGTGGGCCTTGGTTTGAGCGGCTGTCAAATTGTCGCCACTCCGATGTTGGGCGGAATCTACACTGAAGTGAAGTATGGCACCATCGCAACCGACGCGTCAGCAGCCACCAAAGAGGGCAAGGCATGCGGCCAGTCGATTCTCGGATGGATCGCCACCGGTGATGCGAGCATTACAGCCGCCAAGGCGGCCGGTGGGATCACCACCGTCGCCGTCGTTGACCACTCTGCCAAGAATATCCTGGGCATCTTGGGCGAATGGTGCACGATTGTCCGGGGTAGCTGATCCCCTCTAGCACAAGCTGTGAAAGGGCCTCCGGAGCAACTTCCGGAGGGCCCTTTCATTCCCCGCCTTCATTCCCTTGTGGAACCGTGGGACTTGCCTCCCTCACACGCCTGATCATTCCGTCCACTCTGCTGCTCTGCTGCCTGTGTTTACGTGATGTGGCGAGAGCGGGCGAATTCGGCGACGTGGAATTGAGCGCGTATGCGCTGGGCAGTTGGCCTCGTGATCAGGATATTTTCAACCAAGGAACGACGGTTGCCGCTTCGATTCAAGAGGGATTCGGCGCCGGGTTTAAGGTCGGACTCTTTCCTTCCGCGCTACGTCGAATGGTCGGCCTTGAGATGGATTCCAATATGCACGGCGCAGCGCTTTCCTTTCCCAACATCGCGAATGGACGGAACAATGAGACGGGCCGCTCCGATCTGCTCATCATCAATACGACGTTCAACCTAATCCTACGCTATCCGGGGGAAAGGATCCGTCCGTACATCGGAGCCGGCATCGGTTGGTCTCATGGTACGCTCCTGAACCCAAACATTGCGGGGCGAGATGATAAGGATTTTGACACAGCCCGCGCCTTTACCCATCAATTTCTCGGCGGAGTGCAAGTGGTTCTTAACCCTCACGTTCGACTGTTCAATACGCAGCAAACTGTTGCGATCTTTCTGTTCGGCGAGTACCGGTATCTTTCCTCCGACTATCACTGGGAGGGACTGGCCATCGATTTTCGTACACACTATGGATTGGTGGGTGCAGGACTACGGTTTTGACCCGCAACGGCCGGTTCCACAAATCCTTGCAACATCCTTACACCCTCTTCAAGACCGCCACTTCGCCGGACATGGAGCTATTGTCGCTGAGCGACGGATTGCAGTTGCTCCTTGCTCCATCGATTGACTACTCGACAATCACTATCGAGAAGAATCACACTACCGTCGGTTCCGTACTCTGCTTCTGACAAAACACTGCCGTTCTCATCAACGAGGCGATAGCCCGTCGCACTAGCCACGATCGTGGCACGGCGCTCAACAACACCATCGCGTTCATAGGTCACAGTTGCACCATCTTTGAAAGAAGTCCATCGGAGGGTGATCTCTCCGAGAGTGAGCACTTTCGTACCGTCGTTATGTAGGTCGGAAGATTTGATCGGGCTATCCCCGGTCCAAAAATGAATCGAGTTGAAAATGAAGGTATCCAACAGGAGCGAAAATTCATACACCGGTATGATAAACATGCCAAAAAATATGATTTCCCTCATCCATTTATTGTTCACTTCACCACTGCCTTTGACGTTGCTGTTCCAGTGATAGACGTTCTTCGTGAGATTAAACGGGCCGTAACATCCAGTGCTGACCGTCATAACACCTAGCACCGCGGTTGCGGCCACAATTCGGCGCATGGAGTTGCTCATGATCTTCCTCCCTCCTTAAACGGTGGACACATTCAGCTGCTTCTTCTGCGTATCATGCGCTTCCATTGCGCATCCAGACTCTAGAGAGCGATTCAGCTATCGGTGGTGGGATCGGTCTTCGCGTTCCTCGAGAAGTGCTTCCAACTCGGCCACCGCTTCGAGATCGCGCGGCCGTCCGGCTGCGCGCTTCACTTCGATCAGGCGCCTGAGACCGAGACATCGGCATGTCGCGCCGAACACGTTGATTGTGATGGTATGAGGAATCAAATCCTCGTAGCGACCTCCCTCGGGAATCTCGCCAAAGAGGTCAAGGTCCCCGAGTTCAGTCGTGAGTGTGAAATTCAGACCGCGTTGGATCGTCGAGGCATTAAACTGGAAGGGCAACCCTGGCGGCGCTCCTCGAAGATACGGATTGTAGGGAACCAGACAGGCTGCCAACCGAGCCATGTTCTGGGGCGTGCGGCCATAGACTATATCAAGGTCTTGGGTCAGCCGAGCCGATCCATGGGTGGTCGCAGCAGCTCCTCCGATAATGATGAAGTCGATGTCGTGCTTGACGAGGAGTCTGATGAGCGTCGCGAAATCTGTCATGAGGCGCTGACCGAACCGGCCTTCCGCAGCTCGGTTGCCAGCCGTTGAAGCTCGGACAGCTTAAGAAATCGTTGCTCGACAGTGAGCTTTAAGTTTTCCCGGAGTAATGAACGATCGATATCCCGTTTATACGCTTCAATCACCGGGTCCGGCTGAAGCCCTCTCATCATCTTAGTCGTTCCTTCGCGATCTGAATTCCTGGTCATGCCCATCTCGCTTGACAAAGTCTAGCACTTCATCCAGACCGCTTCAATGCAGGCGTGTTTCAACATCTTCGCGTCCTCTTCTGCGCGATTTGACAGAAGGCGTGAGACGTCAGCCAAGCGGGTGAGACTTTTCTGCACGGTCGGCAAGTGTGGCATGATACGCCCTTACTTTACCTTCACTGATCACGAGGAGACCCAGCCCGCGTGGCAGCTTGAACCGCCTCGGACCTGCCGATCCCGGGTTGAACAACAGTCGGTCGATTAACCACTCATTCTGTGGTTGATGGGTGTAGCCGAAGACACAGATGTCTGGTCTGGTACGATCGAGAAAAGCTTTTCCCTCTTTGCTTAATTTTCCCGCTTCAAAGATAACGTGCCGGATAGCGATGCAGACGCTATTCAGTTGGATGATGACCTCTCTCGGGAAGCCGCTCTCTTCGTATTCATCGACATTGCCTGAGACAACCGTCACAGGAGCGATCGCCTCGAGTTGTTCGATAACCGATCGTTTGCCGATATCACCCGCGTGAACAATATGATTCACACCTTGGAAATGCCGCACAATCGTCGAGTCGAAGAGGCCGCGGGTATCGGCAATGATCCCGATGCGGATCGGCCTCGAGCGATTCACGGGCTACCACCGGTGTGATCACTAAGCGAGGCTCGAACTTTGGCCCAATCGAATGTAAACGGCTCCGAGGTTTGCTTCGGCATGTCTGCGAGTTCAGCCTTCAGACGATCCGCTCTCGCGCTGCTCATCGGGTGGGTGGAGAGCCACTCGACTCGTCCCTCATCTTTCTCAGCCAATCGTTGAAAAAACGTGATCATGCCGGATGGATCGATCTTGGCACGGTGCAGCAGCTGAAGACCAGTCCGATCCGCCTCAGTCTCCTGTGCTCGACCGAACTTCAACGTCATCAATTCAACGCCAAGCTGCTTCATCACCCCGCCCAATCCTGGCGGATTCCCCAGCACGATCGACACGACGGCCACAAAGCCCAGCTGCTTAACGATCCGTTCGAGCCCATGCCGCTGCAGCACATGGTTCAGCTCATGGGCTAGTACGCCCGCCACTTCTTCCGGGCTTTCCGCTTTTTTCATCAATCCGGTAAAGACGACGATGTATCCGCCCGGCAGCGCAAATGCATTCACAATATCGCTCCTCACCACCGTCACGTCGAATGCGTAGGGGTTCTCAGGAATTTGTTCGGCAAGGCGCCGGGTGATCTCGTTGACTGCCGCCACGGCGGGACCTTCTTTCATGACCTCCTGCAGAGCAAGGAAATCATGATAGGCAGACTCGCCCAGCTTCCGCTCCCACTCGATCGGAATCCGATCGACGGCGAATTCCACCAGCAGGTCGCTCCCAAACCAAAGCCCCAACACCGAGGCCAAAAGCGCTCCTCCAACGATGCTCCACACGATCCGATGTCGTTGCCGGACCTGGCGGACCTGTTCCGCCGCTCGTTCAAGCGGGATGGTCAAGTGATCGGGCGCCGCTTGGCGGAAGGCACGAATCACGTCGGAGTGTTTGAGATACAGTGTCCGCTGCCCTGTCGGCTCTCTCCATGTCGCGACGAGTTGGTCATGATCCAATCCGCCTACTGAAACGGTCAGTTCTGAAAAGGGCACGGATTCCGAACGGCGCTCGCCTGCATCACGATCCGAGAGAACAGTCATCGTGAGCCCATGTCCTTCGACATGGACCAGGCACGGCATACCAGTGGCAGGGAATTCATCACCGAAGCAGAGTGCATTGGGAGTGCTGGCGATCATCGCGGAACGTGCGGCAACTCAAAATGGCTGTGAACGAGGCCGCAGGCGAGCAGAAACCGGAGGCGTACCCTCCGGGGTGCGGTGCGGATTTCTTTCGAGCCGAGAACACAGTTGACGGCCATTTTCAGCTGCCGCTATTCGGTCACTGGAATGAACTGCCGGACCCATGCTCCGAACCCGCCTGGATTGCGGCTCTGAATGAAGACAAGACCAGGTCCGCGGAATCGACAGACAAACCCTTCGCCTGACGTGAAGCTGGCCACCCATCCGGAAGTGGCCTTTTCGATGTTGTACGTGGTGGTGGTAGACCAAGCCACCAGATGGCTATTGTCCACGATATATTCCTGACCCGGTTTCAACTCGATCTTGTGAACGGCTCCGAAACTGTTCAGAAGGAGCATTCCCTTCCCGCTCATTTTGAGGATGAAGAATCCCTCCCCACCCAGCAATCCGCGGCTCATACTCTGCATCTGACTATCGATCGTCACCCCATCAGCACCTGCCAGGAATCCATCCTTCTGCACCATATACTCATTGACACCATCGAGCTCAAGAACAACGATCTCTCCGGGCACGGTCGGCGCAAGCAATACCTCACCGGCACCGCGACTGGCGCGCAACGTCTGGAAAAAAAACTTTTCTCCAGTCAGAAACTTTCGTGACAGTGCCCCCAGAAATCCTCCCTCCATTTTGCTTTCAATGTCGATGGTCGGCGAGCAGGCCACCATCGCACCTGACTCAGCCTTGATATGCTCTCCCTCTGCCAACTCCACACGCACCATCGGAAACGCACCGGGATATAAGATCTCGCCTTTCATCGTCTCTCTCCTCTTTCTTTCCTTTTACCTATCCATGGGCGGAGCTGGTCGATGTCTCGTTGCGCGCATGCACCGAGCACCGCCCATTGCCGAGATTTCAATTCATATCTGCGTGCGCGGTGCGCGAGCAGAAGACACGACCTGCTTCGTCCGCTCATCTTGCCGCTCATCTTGCCACCCATCCATACACCCTTCGGCTCGGCTCCGGTCCCTCTTCCAGATAGCTCATTCTGAGCCGACCGAGGGCGTCATTCGGCACTTCGCGCCGTTTTGCTTCGACATCGACCCCAAACGCTTTGGCCGAGTTTAATCCAAAAATCCGTTCCTTCACCCGTCTCGTCAGAGGCTGATACTGATGCTTCTCGATCAATTCTTCCGGAATCTGGAATCGTCGAAAGGCCTCGATCTGCCATTGCGGGGTTCCATACCAGATGGAGTCTGTTCCCCACAATACGTGATCAACGCCAAATGAGCGGATAATCTGCCCCAGCAGATGCGCACAGATCAGCGGATAGGTCGTCACCAACTGCGCGAAGGTCGAACCCAGCTCCATATAGATATTGGAGATACTCGGCTCCGCTTCCTTCATCCGGCAGAACTCTGTGGTCCACGGGATCTCGCCGGTCTTTGCAAATATCTGATCGATCGATGCCGCGCCTCGGAACCCGGAGTGATAGACCAAAAAGTTGAGATCCGGAAAGTCCTTGGCCGCCTTGATCAAATCTCTCGGATGATTGTAGTCCGGTACGGGCCCAATGGGTAGTCCCTTGTGCACGCATACCCGCTTCACGTTGAGCTTTCGCGCCTGTTCCAACATCGGATAGGCGATGCGCTCATCGTCCATCCGCCAGCCTCGGTCAAATCCCTTCGGACAGGAACCGGTGTAGCATTTCCAGGCGTCGACCTTGAGGGTTTCAGCCTGCATCGCCATGAATTCCAAATCTGACGCACCCAGCTGTGGTGTCGCTAGACCGTGGGCCAGCATCCGTTGCGAACCGGCCAACCGATTGATCTCATCTCGGATATGAGCCATCTCCTTCGGCGGGACGACGGCTTCTTGCGGATAAGGTCCGGGGGGCGTGCTGATTAAGCCGACGGTGGTCTCGCTGTCGAAAAACACTTCTTTCACAAAATTCTTCCATGACAAGTCATCGATTGTACCTCGATCACCGGCCAGTTTCGGGTTAATCCCCGCCTCGCGAATGTGCTTTCTCAACGACAGCAGTGCCTGTTTGGAAACGGCGCCCTTCCGACTGGATTCGGCATCGGAAGGATCATAGTGTGAACTGACGTAGTGGGTTTGGACATCGAAGATAAAATACGGAGCTCCCTGCTGCTCGGCAAACGCCGCCGTTTCAAACAACTCGATTTCTCTGATATTGAAAAATCGGCCGAATGCGGCGTTCATGGCCAGCAACGCAGCCGCCATACCGCCGGTGGTCTTCAGGAAGTCTCGACGCGTCAATCCACGTTGAGCTGCCCCCTTTTCCACCAACTCTCTCGTGACCCGCTCGACGCAAGTCTGTTCGGTCGTTTGGCAAATCGGGATAAACTCCTCGTTGGATACGATCTGCGTCGGAACTGCAGTTGGAAACGTCGCACCTTTTTTCATGGAGAGATCCTCAAAGAACGGTCTTGGTGAAACACACCTCTTCATCTATACAAAACGCACTGATTGTGTGAAATACTCCAAGCGGCTGTCAAGCAAATGCCGGGGCAGACCGAGAGTGGTGGGGAAAAGGCTTATCTGGACTTGGGCGAAGCAATCGATGATTTTACCTGAGCGGCAGACGTCTGTAGGGCAGGAATCTCTACCACCACATCCGACTGAGGATCAGCATCTTGATCTTTACCGTCCTGTCCAACACTGTAGAGGAGACCCTTTTTCATGTTCACTAACATCGGCAGTCCCGTGTAGGGGTCATAGAAACCTTGCCCTGCTTTCGCAATCCGTGTGAGGAGATCTCCATCTAGGGAACCACGTCTGAGCCAGGCTTGCAAGCTGGCAAGCCGGAGGTGGGCATCCGTATCAACCACAAATCCGTTGTATCGGTCCCATGGGGCAAGTGGTTCAAGACCGATAATATTCTCGATCGGATTGGTGAAATAGTCCGTCAGGCCGGATGCCGGAAAGTGGATATAGTTTTTCCACTTCGGCAATGAACCATATCGCCCTTCACCGGCAGCTTTGTACGACGCGTCGTAATATTCTGCATAGTCGTTGAGACGGCGTTGCACCGGCAAGGGGAGAGCCGATGCCACCATCGTATACACCGGCTGTTCTTCGGCTCGCGCTGCTTTCAGCTGGGTCTGGTATGTCTTCGAAGCCGAGACCAGTTCGCTTTGCATCGGCCAGCGCATCGAGAGCTCCACCTGATCAAGCGGACGAAGGAATTTGGAGATGCGTCCCAGGTATTTTCCGTCGAAGTCAGAACGGACGAGTAACCCCGAGGCGACTGCAATATCATCATTGATCGCCTGCAGGGCCAGCATTTTCATGGCAAGGGTCCTCGCTTGACCCAGTACGATGCGCCACATGTCCATGTCCGCTTCAAGTCGGTCGACGCCGAGATCGACTCCTTGCAGGAACCCATCCGCCACATGGAGTTGGTGGGCAAAAACCATCGCAGTACAGGGCGGACCGGCAGATTGGCCGTAACCCCAGTCTTCAAAGGGAAGTTTTTGCCATTGGCCATACCGATTGAGCGCAAGCTGATGCTGGTTGCCCCAGCCCTTGATGGTCTCCTGATGAGCCTTGAACTCACCGACAGGATCTGAACTGCGAACCCAGCCACGCATGATATTGACTGATGCATTCGAACTCTCGGTCATCCTCGATTCGGAACCACCAAAACAAGCCAACGCCGAATTGCCCTCATTGGTATCTAGCTTCCGATCATATCCCGCCTGTATCGGGTCATGACCGACCGATGCATCAATCCCGAGAAGGAGAAAATAGCCGTTTTTCTTGAAATCGAACAGGGTGCGTTGAGGAGTAGTCGTGAGACGTTGAAATGCCGGAGATGGCGACTTTTCCATGATGACCCAGGTCAGTCCGATGGCACCGATCCCTAACGCGATGAGAACCCCGGAGAGCATCACCAGCCCCACACACGCCATCACAACCGCCCGCGTGGTCGAAAAGCATGAGCTGACAAATCCGGCAATCGCAATCCGGGCTCGACTCAGCGTAGAACTGGATTTTCGACCGGGCTTTGACTCGGCTATGGGTTCGCAAGTCTCAGATGCTCTGACATTTCGGGACGACTCAAAGAGTACATCGACAGCAGCGGCAGCCACCGACATTGACCGGCCGACTTCCTGCCGTTCTGAAATTGACGAGGGCAAGTCGGCAATGGGAGAGGGTTGAGGGGGCTCAATAAATCGAATCGAGTCTCCTGCTTTGCCCCATTCCTCCTGTTCGGGCGCTGGTTCAGGAACCGGGTCGAGAATAGGAGTTCGTTTCTCAACAAACCCCAGTGACTGCGGTTGCTGTTCATGAGCCTCCGTCTCGATCGGCTCTTCGGTGAGATCGGGAATTGTCGCTATTTCAGGCTGTGGTTCACGAATTGTCTGCTGCGTTTGTAATGGACAGAAGACCGGAATCTCTTCTGTCTCCTTGCTCAGCGTCTCGCTTGTAGTAGGTTGTGATGGGGTGATGGAAGACTCCCGAACCGCGCTCTGAGCCGCAGGGATCGCGCGGTCATCGTCCGTGCTCAAGGCGGAATCGACACTCTTAGGCGGACCTTCTAAGGGAACCACCACATCGTCTGCGGCCGGTCTATTCTCAAAACTCAGGGACGTTACCGCAGCTATAGGCGCTTCCAACGGCAGCTCATCCATCGTCAGAGAGCTCACCGCCGGAAGCGCCTGTTCCGGTTCTACAAAGGTGAAGTCTCTTTCTGTCTGACTGGAGGCTGGTCTCACATCAGCAGCAGGAATCTCCGGCTCAGGAGAGACCGGCGTCGGTAGAGCTGGAGCAATCGAGAACGTCTCCATTTCTGCAGCGAGACTAACAGGAGAGATCGGAGGTTGCGCTTGATCTTCACTTATGTTCGTGATCAAATCCGAGTCAGCTTCACCCGTCGACCGATCTACCGGCGACTCCATACTTTCGGCAATCGGTTGATCTGGTTCCGTCGGGAGAATTGAAATGACCGACTCCTGAACCTGATCCCATGGCATCGGCGCAATTGGTGATCCAGAAGAGGTTTGATCTCCAAGCGACGGCGATGCTTCACGCTCCGGAATTTCAACCGCTTGGTTTTCTAACAGTGGTTCCCGGAGAAGTGACGCTGCTTGGGGTGGGATAGGTGATTCCTCGACGTTCGGCTGGGTTACTTCCGACGGGGAGACATGTGCTGAATGATCGTTTCCGAACTTCCATGCGTTATTGAACACTGATTCCCATGAGAAGCCGGGTTGCTTCCATGGTTCTGAAATTTCATTGGCTAGACCCAGCTCCGGACTCGATGAAGCACGGGTATCTGGGGGCAGTTTTGTCGTCATCTCCTTTGAATTAGCCTCGACAGGCTGTTGGAGAGAGAGTCGTCGATCCTCGGCCTCTATTGGTCGAGCAGTTGACGGTTCTGTGCTCAGGCAGGCGGATGCTGATATTTCTTCAATCTGGAATGAGGGCATTACGCCGGCACCTTCGATCGACTGTGTCGAGATCATCGGAAGTTCCGAAGCATTGACAGGTTCGGCAGGTTCGGAAACCATGGTTGAGTCACTTACATCATAGAGTACCTCTGGTTCAGCCTCGACCAACAACCTGTCTTGTTCCTGAGCTGCAACAGGATTACTTGTTGACACAGCCGGATCTGGCCCAGATTGTGTCTCTGAACTCTCGTCAGCGTTCGCTGATGGGAGATCAAATGGATGCGAACTTCCAAGACCATCCTGTCCGGAACGATCATCCATCTGGACTCCGGAAGGAACACTCTCAAATCTTTGTGCATGAGGTTCTTCCGGTGCATCACCTCGCGCTTCGCTCGGGCTGCTCGTTGTCTGCTCTCGTTGCTCTCGTAAGGGTGGATCGGACGGCACCACTTCGCCATCGAGAGTTGGCCCTTGAGGGACGGGAAGGTTCGTGATCGTCGGTGGGATAAGAGAACCCAATGAACCAGATACCGGTGAATCAGATACATCGGCTGCTTTGAGGACATCCGGCACCTCCGCCTGAGGATCTTGAATCTCCCACGGCATCACCCCATCCATCGGTTCAAGACTTGCCTGAACACTCTGACCTACCTCAGACATGTCGAGTGATGGAGCGACAGTCGATTGCCCAGAATCGCTGGACTGACGAGCCAGCAACTCACCGGTTTGCGCGTCAAAGAAGGAAGCCAATCGAAAGGCCACCGGACTCGCGGGAGCAAGTGCTCGTATTTTTGCGTAGAGTTCAGAGGCATGGTGAGGATTGTCGAGATCAGAGTCTTCGATCACGATATCGATCGCCTTGCCGTACTCTGCAACGGCCTCGAGCGCATCTCCTTTTTCTTGATAGAGCTCGCCGAGTTTCTCCAGGAAGGGAACGCATCGAGGACCAGCGGCTAAGTATTCTCGAAGCAACGATTCTGCGAGCCAGTAATCTTGGCGTTGAAACGCTTCGTTGATGAGCGCGTCAAAGGCTTGTCTCGCCGGGATAAGGCTCCCGAGACGAAGGTGGAGGGTAGCGAAAAGCCGTCGCGCCTCCATGTTGTGCGGATCGAGTGCCAGTAATTCCTTCAGCGCGGCAGAAGAACGCCCATATTTTCCGGCATTCATTTGGGTGATGGCTTCCTCAAGAAGAGCGGTCTTCCTGCTGTAGCCGACCACCACACGTTTGTAGCCACGGCTGGTCTGGGGTTTATCTGATTTTAAAGGGGGTTTTTTATTTCCGCGCACGCTACAACCTTAGCAGATCCCTGTACCTGAGAGCCTGGCAGCAGCGGCTCAATCCGCTCTCCCCGACTCCCTTGATGCTGAGCATTGATATGGGAGTGGACCCTTCGGGAGGCCTGCAATCCAGATGCCTCACCCTCTAATGATTCATTCAATCAAGCCGTTGAAAATTAATGGATTGAGTCGTGAGTATTCCTTGCAGTTCCATCGTTCACCCAATTTTGGACAGACCTTTGCCTGTCCCGCCTTGGTCAGTTGGAGAGAACACAAAATCAGATAGACGAAGCGTGAAGCAGATCAATCAATTTATTGGTGATTGATAATGTACATACGAACATTGCGTTACAATCGACCTACGCCGGGTTGGTCCACGCATATAACCTCTTTGTATCGGTTTTTTGTAAAAGTAGTTAACTATCCATAAAGGACCGGCTCCCACCAACCCGGAAAGGACCAAGGGGCAGAGACAGACCTTCTTCCGCACATGAACTTTGGCTCCCTTTCAAAAAACTTCATCCTGGTTGTGTCTTTCGATACGCCTATGATACGGTCAAACTCATGTGTCCAGCTCAATTGACGCCACTGATACCACGGAATCAATAGCCCATCGTGCAAGCCCTTCCCATAGTTTGTCGTCCGTCGAAAACGACCAGGAGACTTGAAGCCTGCCTGGCCCTGTTACTGTTTGCCTCCTTGGCCTCCCCTCCTCCGCTATTCCCGCAGGGACCAGGTGGCCAGCCGGCAAAGGTTGCCCTAGATTTTAATGAAGTCGAAATTCCTGTCTTCGTCCGATTTATCAGTGAGTTCACTGGAAAGAACTTCGTCCTAGATGAAACCATTAAGAAGCAGGGCGGAAAAATCTCAGTGTTTTCTCCGACCAAGGTTTCACTGGACCAGGCCTTCATCATGTTCGTAGCGGCGCTGGAAGCGGCTCGCCTGGCTGTGGTCCCGAAAGGAGGGAACCTCTATCAGATTGTGCTCATGGGTGACCTTCCGCCGGAGCGAGGCGTGTTTGTGTACAAGCTCAAACATGCCAATGCGACAGACCTAGCCGCGGTGCTGACCAATCTGGTTGCGCGCTCACAAACCGTTGCCCAGATGACCCCCGGCACCAGGCCTCCGATCAGACCGCTGACGGAATTCGAGGCTCCGGTCCAAGTGTTTGCCGATAAGGCGACGAATTCCATCGTCATCAGTTCGACCAAGATCGCATGGAATCATCTCCAATCAGTGATCCGCGACCTCGATATGCGGCGTAAGCAGGTGTTTGTGGAGGCAGTTATTCTGGAGGTCGAAGTCGACCGCCTTCGCCAAATCGGCACCGATCCTACTCAGGTTCTCGGTGCAGGAAAGTCTGGATTTTTGCAAGGACTTGCGGGTTTCAACAGAGCACCAGAAGATCTCGCAACTGTGGCTCAGGCCATTAGTGGTGTTGCCGCTGGTGGAGCGACCGGTGGTGCAGTCACTGTATTGAACACGCTCAATGTTCGCGCCTTCATGAACTTGCTGTTGAGCCTCACGGATACCAATATTCTCTCCACACCCCAGGTCCTTGCTGCGGATAATCAAAAAGCCAAGATTGTCGTCGGTGAAAATCGTCCCTTCCCGACCGGACAGGCTCAAGGCATCACCGGTGGAACGCTGGTGACGATCGAACGAAAGGACGTTGGTGTCACATTAGAGTTAACACCTCAAGTACTCGAAGATGACTTGATCCGCCTTGAAATCAAGCAAGAGATTACGGCCATCGAGACCAATGTGGCTCAAACGATCGGCTCAGGCTCAGCGAGCATCCCGGTCGGACCTACCACTACGAAGCGATCCATGGAAACCACGGCGATTGCGCAAGATCAGCAGACGCTCGTAGTTGGGGGATTAGTGCGGGACAACATTACGCTCAACGAAAGCAAGATCCCTCTGTTGGGAGATATTCCATGGCTCGGATGGCTGTTCAAATCTCAGTCTCGTAATACCGAGAAACTCAATCTCCTTGTATTTCTGACTCCTCACCTGGTTCGTGACGAGCACGACATGGTCGAATTGAACGCGAGAAAGGCCAGAGATGTGAATTCTCTGCAACGGGACAACCGCATTGAGGAACCCACTAGACTCAAGCAGGACATGCTTGAACAACTCGAACTTCCGTCGACTGTCACTCCCTCTCCTTCGACGGAAAAGCCCAAGAAGCCTTAAGGCTGGTCTCGTGGTGAATCCCTGCGCCTCCCCAACTACCGTGTTCCGTAAACAGTAGCTCAACGGACCGCTGCTACCAATCTCCAAACCGTTACAGAGCCTAGGGTATTTCATAGCCCCCCCTCCGAGGAATGGTCCCGTTTCATTTACCTGGATAGACTGCGCCCTACGGAGGACATCCACATGTCAGACCAATCAGTGAACTGGCGAATACATCGGCGGCTTCCCGTGGCATATCCTGTGATATTCGGTGGTGCCCCATTTGTGGGAGAAGGGATGGTTTCTGACCTTTCCTTTTCAGGCTGTGCAGTCACCTGCGAACGGATAGTCCTTGCCGGAAGCTATATTAAACTGAGCGTTGTGTTGCCCGATCCAACGTCCTCTCTGTTCATCGAGTTGGGGAAAATTCGTTGGGTTCGTGAAAATACCTTTGGCGTCGAGTTCATTCGTGTGCCGACGCTCACTCGGCACCGACTGGATCGAGTCATGTCTCAAGCGCCGGCCCTAGACGTGAACTGCTTACCGACATTGGTCTGAACGTCAATCGAACCTCCTAAATCTAGTTGACGCCAGCCAAGTACGCTCTGCTGCGATATGCGAAAGCCTAGAATCCAATGAGAGAGCATCGGAGGTGGTGGGCGCCTGCCACGACCTCAGCAAGCTGCTACAGGACGAACGTTGATCGAGGACCTTGGTAGGGTCGGATGGTTCACCGACTACAATCCCTATAGCATGAGTGAGGCGACCGCGATGTATTGGATGGAGAGGGAGGAATTGCTCTCGGGGTCGGTGTTCAGCCAGGTCAACCCTGGCTGAACACCATGCTGCACCGCGATAAGAAATCTGCGTTGCTCCTACACGAACCTACGGCTTGACGTCAAAGTGAAGCGACAAGCCGAAATGCACAAAGATCGTATTGATCGTGGATGAATATGGATTAACAAAAGGACCAGGCCCACTAGACAATATTAAGAGACTGCCCTGATCGGAATTCCCGTACCGATCCGCCGTCAGCCCGTCGTGATGGGCATGGAGATACTTCGCCTCAACAAACGCAGCCACGTACTTGAAGAGATGCGCCTTGATTCCTCCCACTCCCATAAACCCGACAGTCGTATGCCGTTGGTCGGTAATGGCATTGAGAAGATTACCCCCCCGGAATCCACCGGGCTTCATCGACATCTGATGCGCTCCCACGCCGATCCCGACGTACGGATGCCACCGCCCGTTGGGATAGGTCTCGGAAATCGCCATCGGGTAGCGAATCAGGAAATTGGTGCCGATGTAGATGCCTTCTATCTCAGTTGAGGTGCCTTGATTGGCGAGCCCGTTCTGATTCCCAAACCCCGTGGGGCTATTATTAAAAAAGTCCGTGCAGCAGTTCACGTCCGGATACCAAATAAAGCCGGTGATTTCAGTGCCGAGATCGAATCCCGCCAACTTGTTTCTGGTTGGAAACCAGATCCCCGCGTTGCCCCCGTACGATTGGCTATTCTGATAGCCGACATTCGGGATCACCGTAGGCGTTGACCCGTCAGTAAACGTGGCATCCTCATTGCGCGGCAGGGCTATGCCCGCCATAAAGGAAAGATAGGGCTCGAGCGTCCCAGAGGACATGGTTGGGAGATTAGGCGATATCGCATAGGGATCGGCGACCCGTTGGCTGTACGGATCGTCCGCCCGAGTGACCTCAGCGTAGCCAACGACACAGAGAAGGCAAATCATCGCCGAAATTCTCGTTTTCATTCATCGTCCTCCCACGGTAAAGAAAACATGTTCTTCGACGAATTTAGGTCGCGAAATCTGCTATCCGTCAGTCTCTTGTCGATGGTCAGTGCGGCGAGACGAGACGAGTGCGTCTTCGTGAGACTCGAATCGACCCCCGGTTCGACTATTGCGGTTCTTGGCATGAGAGTCCACCGATCCGCCGCTCAGAGCGATCAGGAGGGGATGCTCTTCTCGCATCGTAGGGGCGAACGGCGCACACAGTAGCAACCCCACGTTCAGTTTTGAAAATAGATAAAACAGATTGGAGCTATCGGTAAATCCAATACCCCAGTAGGCATGACTGTGGCGACGGAATACTTGACTATTGCTCGAGCCTTTGGCAGCCGCCATCACGAGTCGCTCCTCATAGGACTCCGGAACATCAGCGAATAACTCCTGGCGCCGGCGTGTCCCGTTCGGCGGCCGAGAGTTTCTTTGGGGTGCTCAAACGCGAGCGCGTGAACCGACGGCAGTATCAGACCAGGGCTGAAGCGAGATCGGATATCTTTGACTCTATTGAGCGCCGGCACCACCCCCGGCAACGGCGGAGACCGGCGTTCCAACACGAGGAGCAAACACTCTTCACTCAACCGTCCGTGGAAAAGAGGTAGAATACCTAGGGATCAATCGATGCCAGGTCTGGCCCGATAGATGGGAATGAGGTGAGGAGAAGGAAGATCGGAAGCGAGAACGTTTGAGGTCAATCGCACCCCTCACCGCGAGCGGTGGGGAGGTATTGATCTGGCACGACCCT